>JAWOEO010000232.1:0-9749 GCA_046482755.1 Halohasta sp.
GTCCGGTCGGCGTTCGCCGAGACGTGGAGCGAGTTCCTCGCCGACAAGCCGTTCCCCGAGTCGGTCACGCACGATGAGGACCTGCTGGCCCAGTACAAGAGCTGTCTGATGGCGCTTCGGGCGGTCGAGGACAAGACGTACATGGGTGCCGGGATCGCCAGCCCCTCGGTGCCGTGGGGCGAGGCGGTCACCGCCGACGAGCCCAAGGGCTACGGCTACAACTTCGTCTGGTCGCGGGACCTCTATCAGGTCTTTACCGTCTTTGAGGCGCTCGACGACCTCCGGACGGCGACCGACGCCCTCCAGTACATCTTCGAGTACCAGCAGGACGACGAGGGCTTCATCCCACAGAACACCTACGTCAACGGCCTCACCCGGTGGGGCGGCGAACAGATCGACAACATCTCCTTCCCGCTGATTATGGCCTACCAGTTGGCCGAAAGCGGCGTCGACTTCGGCGCGGTCGAGTACGACTATATAAATGTCAAGCGGTCGGGCGACTACGTCGCCCGCAACGGCCCTGCGACCGCCCAAGAGCGGTGGGAAGAGGAGGCGGGCTACTCGCCGTCCTCGATCGCCGCGGAGATCGCCGGCCTCGTCTCGGCGGCCGATCTCGCCGTCGACGAGGGGAAGCCGGAAGATGCCCTGCCGTGGCTGGCGTTGGCCGACGAGTGGACCGACCGGGTCGAGGAGTGGACGGCGACCGAGACCGGGACCGACCTCCACACGCACACGCCCTACTACGTCCGGGTCACCCGCGACGGCAACCCCGAGGCGGGTCACCTGCGGACGCTGGCCAACGCGGGGCCGACACTCGACGAGCGGGAGATCATCGACGGCGGCTTCCTCGAACTCACCCGACTGGGGATCAAGCCCTACGACGACGAGGTAATCGAGAACTCGCTGGTCGAGGTCGACGAGACGATCCGCGTGGATACGCCGCAGGGCCCGGCCTTCTACCGCTACAACGGCGACGGCTACGGCGAGCGCAGCGAGGAGGCCGAGGGTGCGCCGTGGTCCGTCCAGACCAAGGGCAAGGGTCGACTCTGGCCCATCTTCACCGGCGAGCGCGGCGAGTACGAACTGCTTGCGGGCACCGACGAGGGGCCGCTCGCGCCACAGTCGCTGCTGGAGACGATGGCCGGCTTCGCCAACAGCGGGCGGATGATCGCTGAGCAGGTCTGGGACCGCCACATCGAAAACGACTACAACTGGGATATCGGCGAGGGGACCGGCGCGGCCACGCCGCTGGCCTGGAGTATGGCCCAGTTCATCCGGCTGGCCCACGGCATCGATGCCGGCGAGCCCGTCGAGCAGCCCACCGCGGTCGCCGACCGGTATCTCGACGGCGACCGGGGCCAAGCGCCCGAGCTCCGGGCCGAAACCCGGATCGTCGACGACAAACTCCGGGTGACCGGCGAGACCGACGGCGAACTGGTCGCCGTCAAAGTGACCACCGACAGCGTGGTCGCCGAGGTCGAAGACGGCGAGTTCGAGCTGACGATACCGATCGGCAAAGGCGAGATACCGGTGACGGTCGCGGCCGCCAGCGACACCGATCTGCGGCAGGCCGCCACTACCGTCGAGCGCTTTACGATCTGAGAGTGGCCGCGGTCGGTGGACACAGGTGCCGGTAACTGACCACCGAGTCGTTCGATTCGCTACCGACTTCCGACACGTTCGAGCCGTCACCGACTGACTCGGTCGGCGGCGAAGAACAAGTTGAATTGTGTTTTCGAAACCCCTATTGTATTCGTTGCAAATCAGCTACCATGGATCCGATCGTACTCCATCACGTTGTCGATCACGCGGAACTGCTCGGAATCGTCGCGCTGACTGCCGTCAGCTCCTTCGGAGCCGGGGCGTGGGTCTCGAACTACCGACGCCGCGCGGCCGACCGTCGACTCGACGAGGTCGACGCCGCCGACGAGTAGCTACGCTGTGGACGAGGGTCCTGCCCGGCTACGCCGACGGCACCCAGTCGCCCAGCTGCACGGACACCAGTTCACCGTTCGGCCGACGCCGCGTTTCTTTTTATTGTCCCGTTCGTAGGATCTGTATGTCGACCTACAGACGCCGCACCAGAATCCGGGCACCCCTCGACGAGGTCTGGGAGTTCCACGCGACGACCGACGGACTGGAGGCGCTCACCCCCAACTGGATGGGTCTCGACGTGGAGTCGGTCCGCGGGCCCGATGGCGAGGCCAACCCCGAGGAACTACTCGAAGGCAGCGAGATCGAGATGCGATCCAAACCGTTCGGGGTGCTGCCCGCAAGCCGCTGGCTCTCCCGGATCGTCGACCGCCGGGAGGAGGACGGCTACTGCATGTTCCGCGACGACATGCTCGGGGGCCCCTTCGCGCTGTGGATCCACACCCACGAGTTCTACGGCGACGGCGAGGAGACCGTCCTCGTCGACAGCGTCGAGTACGAACTCCCCGCGCCGCTTGGCGGCCGGGTCGACCCCGCGGCGGTCGTCGGCTTCGAACCCATGTTCCGGTATCGTCACCGGAAGACGAAGGAACTGCTCGAAGGCGACCACTGAGCGACGCCGGTGGCCGAGGCGAACCCCAACGTGTTTTACGAATCGGCTGCCAACAGTCGACCATGGCAGACCACGCACACGAATCCGAGTCGGGGCGGGTCACCTCCCCGATGCAGTCGTTTACGACCGAGCAGGCGATGACCGGCGGCGCGGTGCTGGTCGTCGGCCTGCTGATCGCCTTCGGGCTCCCGCTGTTGTTGTAGACAGCACCGCACAAGAGCGGTGGCGACCACTTGCGGCCCGACCACTGAAACGCCTCTAGCGGCAGTTGTCTTCGAGTGTTTCGATCCGAGATGTTGGCCCTCTCCGAGAGCCGCGGCCTAATTCAGGACCCAGAACCGATAGTTGAGGAACGCAGCGAACGAGACCCACACGAGGTACGGGACCAGCAGGACGGCCGCCCGACGGTCGACGCGGCCGAACGTCCACATCGTTGCAACGATCAAGAGCCAGAGCACGCCGATCGTCGCCAGCCCCCAGCCGATCGCTTGGAGGCCGAAGAAGACCGCCGACCAGCCCAGATTGAACGCGAAGTGGACCGCGAACACGCCGCCCGCGAGTCGGGCCTCGCGGGGCAAGGCGTCGACCCGTCGCCAGACGAGCCACACGGCGACCCCGATGAGTGCGAACAGAGCGGTCCAGACGGGGCCGAACACCCAACTCGGCGGCGCAAGCGCCGGCCGCTGGAGCGTCTCGTACCACATATCGAGGCCTTGGGCGGTGAAGAGGGCTCCCGAGGCCCCGACACTCTCGACGGTCAGGACGGCGACCGCGAGCGCGAGGAGCGGACGGTCCCGTGGCAGGCGGCCGAACCGAGCGCGGAGGGAGGCCATGGTTTTGCTTCGGCCCGTCGACACAAATAGCTCCGTCGGGGATCGGGTGCGAGTGAGCCACCGCGTCGACACCCCGCGGCCAGTTGATCGGCACTGGGGGAGATCAGCCGTTGGCTGTTGGGCTTCGATACCGCAGGATCGGAAGTTAACGCATAAACCCACGACCGTCTATCCCTGCTTCATATGCAATTCTGTGACGAATGTGGCTCGCTGATGCACACGGCGGGCGAGATGTGGGTGTGTCGCTCCTGTGAGAACGAGAAACCGCGGGACTCCCAAGCAGAGGCGGCGATGTCGACACAGGACGGACAGCGGGATGACGGGGCACCCGCCGTCGCCGACGCGACCCAGGGCTCCGACGAGACGATGGAGGAGCCCTGTCCGGCCGCCGACTGCGAGGGCGAGCGGGCCTACTACGAGATGATGCCCAAGCCGGGTGGCTCCTACGAGGTTCGGCTGTTCACCTGCGTCGAGTGTGGCCACAAGTGGCGCGAGACCTGACGGCGTATCCTGTGAACCTCGCTATAGGGAATCAGTAAACGAACAGAAGCCGCCGTCGCCGTCGACCGAACAGCCCTCGGCGTCGGCCCCTTCCCGCGGGTACCACGCCAGCGGGTGGTCGGCGACGAGGTCGACCGCGACGCGCTCGCCGAGTTCGAAATCCTCGACGTGGTTGTGGAGGCAGTGGACCGTATCGCCGCTGTCGAGGTCGACCCGGTAGATGAACGAGGGGCCGACGTACTGCCGGGAGGTCACGTTGCCGTCGGTCTGTTCGTCGGCGGCCCGACCCGCCCGGAGGTCGTCGGGCCGCACGAGGACGTCGACGGCGATCCCCTCGTACTCGGTGGTGTAGCCGTCGAGGGTCGCGGCATCGAACCGGCCGAGGCCGGTGGTCAGCGTGCCGTCGTGGACGTAGGAGGTCAGGAAGCTCGCCCGCCCGAGGAAGGAGGCGACGAACCGCGAGGTGGGCTGTTCGAAGATCCGCTCGGGCCGGTCGAGCTGTTCGAGCCGGCCGTCGTTCATCACCGCCACGCGGTCGGAGATCGACAGCGCCTCCTCCTGATCGTGGGTCACCGAAATGGCGGTGACGCCGGCCTCCTTGAGGATCGACCGGACCTCCTCGCGCATCTCGACCCGGAGCCGGACGTCGAGGTTCGAAAACGGCTCGTCCAACAGCAACACGGCGGGTTCGGGCGCGAGCGACCGGGCCAGCGCGACCCGCTGTTTCTGCCCGCCGGAGAGCTGGTCGGGGGAGTTGTCGCCGTAGTCAGGCATATCCACGAGTTCGAGCAGTTCGTCGACCCGCGCCTCGACGTCGCCGTCGTCCCAGTCGGTCAGCCCGAAGGCGATGTTCTCCCGGACCGTCAGGTGGGGAAACAGCGCGAAGTCCTGAAAGACAATCCCCACGTCGCGGCTCTCGGGCGCAGTGGCGTGGTCGGCGTCGGCGACGGGCTCGTCCTCGATGCGGATCTCGCCGTCGGTCGGGGTTTCGAGCCCCGCGATCATCCGCAGAGTCGTCGTCTTCCCGCAGCCCGACGGCCCCAGCAGCGTCAGGAGTTCGCCGCGCTCGACGGCGACCGAGAGGTCCTTGACCGCCGTCTCCTGATCGAACGCCTTGCTCACGCCGTCGAGCTGGAGGATCGGGTCCTCGACCGTCGACTCCCGGTCGGCCGACCGATCGACCGCTGGCTGTGTCGACTGCTGTTCGACCGTCCGACGGACTGTGTTAGAGTTCGACATGGCTTGGCTCAAACCCGGCTTCGAGAGGGGTCGGTACAGTGCAGTCCGCCCCGGCCACCCGAGACGGACACCGACTGGCTCCGACCATTCGTTGGATACCTCATTCTTTAGGACACCCTAAAAGCCTACCGCTTGGCGAGAGGATCCGGATCGCTCGAAGCGGACTGAAGATCCGTCAGTCGGTGCCCGGTCGACCAACAGCGCTTTTGCCACCGGTCGTCTCGATTCGAGCGAAGCACGAGGGTGTCGACGTAGGATACCGGCACGCTCGCGCTTCACTGTCTTTGATCGCCGAGAGAAATCTCCGCACGTATCGGGGCCGACCCGAGAGGACGGCCGGTCAGTCGAGTGCCGAGGGGATGACGTCCCGGAGCTCCCGGATCGTCGCGGCGTCGTACGCGACGGTCTCGCCGGCGACCGACAGCGACAGGGTGCCGTCGTCGGTCGACTCGCCGAGCGATTCGACCGGTGCGACGCCGTCGAAGGCCGCACGGACTGCTTCGGGGTCGGTCGTCTCGACGACGACGCGGCCGGGGGTCTCGTCGAAGAGGTCGATCACGCCGTCGACCGACACTGCCGCGCCCACCTCGTCGGTGACCATCTCGGCCAGCGTGACCGCCAGCCCGCCGTGGCTCACGTCGTGGGTCGCCAGCGTCGTGTCCCGATTGGCGACCGCCGCGATCGTCTCGACGACGTCGCTGGGGTTGTCGGGCAGTTCGGGGAAGCCGTCGGAGCCGCCGGCGTGGGCGAGGAACTCCGAACCGCCGAGGGCTTCGCCCGCAGTGCCGACGACCAGTAGCTCGCCGTCGCCGGAGAGTGCCGCGGGCGGGGCGTCGTAGCCCGCCTTCGAGCCGACCATCGCCAGCGTCGGCGTCGGCGGGATCGGTCCCGTTTCCGAGTCGTTGTATAAGGAGACGTTGCCGCCGACGACCGGCGTCGACAGGGCGGCACACATGTCGGCGAGCCCGTCGACGATGGCCTTGAAACCGCCGTAGACGTCGGGGTTCTCGGGGTTGCCGCCGTTGAGACAGTCAACGGCGGTCAGCGGCAGCGCGCCCTTGGCCGCGATGTTGGTCGCGTTTTCGAGGGCGACCGCCTGTGCACCCGCGTAGGGCGCGGCGCTCGTCCAGTTGGGATTTGCGCCCGACGAGAAGGCCAGCCCGGTCCCTGCACCGGTCGTGTCGTCGGCGTCGCCGCTGGTCTCGCGGACGGCCACAATTGCGGCGTCGTCGCCCGGTTTGAGCGCCGTGCGGACGCCGACCTCGTGGTCGTACTGCCGGTAGACCCAGCGCTTGGAGGCCGTGTTCGGACTCGAGACGACCGCCTCGATCGCCTCGTCGAGGTCGACGACCGGCAGGTCCCGCTCGGCCGGGTCGGGGTCGACCGCATCGAGGTCGTTCATCGGTGCGCCCTCCGCGAGGAACTCGGGGTCGACGTCGACGACGACCTCGCCGTCGAAGGTGCAGACGTAGTTGCCCTCTCGTACTTCGCCGATCACCGAGCAGCCGAGATCGAACCGCTCGGCGATCTCGGCGACCCGGTCGACGTCCTCGGGGTCGACCTCATAACACATCCGCTCTTGGGACTCCGCGAGCAGGATCTCCAGGGCGTTCATGTTGGGTTCGCGCTGGTGGACCCTGTTGAGGTCGATTTCGGCTCCGAACCCACCCTTGGCAACGAGTTCGGACGACGCGCCACCGAGGCCAGCGGCTCCGAGGTCACGAGCCGACTGGATCAGGCTCTCGTCGACGAGGGTCTCGTTGGCCTCGATCAGCAACTTTTCGGTGTAGGGGTCGCCGACCTGCACGGCGGGTCGGTCCTCGGTTTCGGCATCTTCTGCGAGGTCTTCGCTGGCAAACGATGCCCCACCGAGCCCGTCGCGGCCGGTGCCGTTGCCCACGAGGACGAGTTTGTTTCCGGCTTTCTGGGCTTCGGCGGTGACCAGTCGCTCCTCGTTGGTCAGGCCCATACAGGCGACGTTCACCAGCGGGTTGCCGACGTAGTTCTCGTGGAAGTCGACGCTCCCCGTGACCGTGGGGACGCCGATGGAGTTACCGTAATCCGAGATACCTTCGACGACACCCTCGAAGAGATACTGGGAGTGTTCGCGGTCGAAGGAGCCGAAATAGAGACTGTCGGCCAGCGCGATGGGGTAGGCCCCCATCGACATCGTATCCCGGACGATGCCGCCGACGCCGGTGGCCGCGCCATCGTAGGGGTCGACGTAGCTGGGGTGGTTGTGGCTCTCGATGCCGAGGGTGATGTAGGTATCCGAGTAGTCGTCGGCCTCGCGGTCGGCAGCGGGGGTGTTGGCCGCCTCTGGTTCGGGGACGGCGACGACCGCGGCGTCGTCACCCGGCCCGATGACGACCTGCTGGCCCTCGCTGTCGAAGGCCGACAGCAGGGGACGGGACGATCGGTACGCACAGTGCTCGCTCCAGAGGTTTTCGAAGAGCGTCGACTCGGCGGGTGTGGGTTCGCGGCCCAACTCGTCGACGATGAGCTGGTGGTCTGACTCCGGGAGACTCATTCGGTTGCCCCTTCAAAAGCGCCGGCTTAATCTCTTTCCATGTGCCGGACTGTCGCCCCGGCGCTGCGGCGCGCCGGTTGTGATCCGATAGCTCTTTGGAACACACCCCGCATACAGTCGGATATGAACGAGTACATCACGTGGGGCGGCGCGGGAATCGCCCTCGCGCTGGTCGGCGCAGTCGTCATCGCATCCGAGATCCAACACGGCATCGCCGCGGGCGATCCGCTGCCGGTGATCTACGGCAGCGCGGTCGTCCTCGCGGCGCTGGTGACCGTGCTCACGATCGTCCCGAGCTTCCGCAAACAGCCCGAGCCCGCCCACGACTGAGTGGCTTTATTACTGACCCGTTTTTGTAGTCGACCGTGTTAACGGTCGAGCTCCATTCCCATTCGGCGCTCTCCCACGACGGCCGCGATCCGGTCGAGTTACTGTTAGAGCAGGCCGCAGCCGTCGGACTCGACGCGCTGGCGGTCACCGACCACGACGAGATCGATGCCTCGATCGCCGCGGCCGACGCCGCTGCCGACCACGGCCTGATCGGCATCGTCGGGATGGAGGTCTCCAGTGCGGCGGGTCATATTCTCGCCTTCGGTATCGAGGAGCTGATTCCACCCGGCCTCAGCTACGACGAGACGCTCGAACGCATCCACGAACAGGGCGGGATCGCGGTGATTCCCCACCCGTTCCAGAAGTCCCGTCACGGCGTCGCTCCGCACGTTACCGAGGACCAACTGGCGAGTGCCGACGCCATCGAGGTCTACAACTCCCGACTCTTTACCGGCCGGTCGAACCGACAGGCCGAGCGCTTTGCCATCGAGCGCGGGCTGCCGATGACTGCCGGCAGCGACGCCCACATCTCGGAGTTGGTCGGCCAGGCGATCACCGAGGTCGGCGCTGACGACCGGACGCCCGAGGCGATCCTCGGGGCGATCCGCCACGGCCGAACCAGCGTCATCGGCCAGCGAACCCCCTGGAGTGTCAGCCTCCGACAGTTCGGCGGCGGCGCGAAACGACGGGTACAACGCGCGCTCTCGGAGCTCTTCTGACGATGAGAGACCGACTCCGCGGTGTGACTCCGGCGGTCGTTCGTGCTGCTCTCGATGCCAGCGACCCGCTACCGGGTGCCAGCGGCCGTGGGTCGACCGATATGGGCGGCTTCGGTGGCGTCGTCGACGACCGGGTCGTCCGCGACGTGCTGGGTCGACAGCCCGTCTACACGGAGGCCGGAGCCGTCGATCCGACCGCAGACGGGGCGTGGGCGTTCGCGCCCAGTGACCTCGACGACCCGGTGGTCGTTCCGCCGGGAACCGTGCGGACCGCCGCCGGCGACAGCCAGCGACTCGAACTCCCCGAGCCGCCGGTCGAAGACCCCGAACCGGCCCAACGAGCAGTCGACGACGCGCTCACTGGCGCGTTGGGACTCGGCGCGGAGGGTCAGCCAGCCGACACCGCGGTGGCGTTTTCGGGGGGTGTCGACTCCGCGCTCGTCGCAGCCGGACTCCCCGACGCACCCCTGTACGTGATCGGCTTCGAGGGGAGCCACGACATCGCCGCCGCCCGCGCGGCCGCCGCCGAGATGGGGCGCACTGCTGACCTGCGGGTGCTCGAACTCAACCACGAGACGCTTCGGGAGGCGGTCCCGCGCGTCGCCGAAGCGATCAATCGGACGAATCCGATGGACGTCTCGATCGCCCTGCCGCTCCTGTTGGTCGCCGAGCGGGTTCGTGCGGACGGGTACGATCGGCTGGCCTTAGGGCAGGGGGCGGACGAACTGTTCGGTGGGTATTCGAAGGTCGTCGAACCCGCCGAGGATCACCGCGTTGAGGCTGACACCGTCCGCGGCGCGGTCAGCGAGACCATCGATTCGCTTCCCGAACAGCTCGAACGCGACGTCTGTGGCTTGCAGGCCGTCGGCGTCGACCCCGTGACGCCCTGTTTACAGGATCGAGTGGTCGACGCTGCCCTTCGCTTGCCCGGCGAGTTGCTGGCCAGTGGCGAGGAGCGAAAGATCGCCCTCCGGCGATTTGCCCGGCGGCAGGGCGTGCTGCCCGAAAGCGTGGCGTCGACCGACAAGAAGGCCGTCCAGTACGGCAGCTAT
>JAWOEO010000275.1:0-3361 GCA_046482755.1 Halohasta sp.
TTCAGAGGAAGAGCCAGACCTTGATATAATCGTTCAAAATTTATTAAAAGAATCGAATGTTTGTAACGGGGTATAATGAGCGAAGCTGGGCTATTGATGTTATTAGTTTTGTCAATCTATATTTACATAACAAAAATAATCACCCATTGAATATACGCGCTGTATCCGCCGATGCTTGTGTTTTTTGTCGAGAACCCTCCGGTCGCTATCGCTCCGGCTCATCCCTTCGGGGCCGTAGTTGGCGAGGCCCGCCTTCTGGACGACTTCGGCGTACCACTCGCCGGTGTTGTACTGCTTGCGTTCGGTAATTCCGAGGTCTTGGTCGCTGTCGCTACTCATTATCCGAAATCCGCAAGCGGGACAAATAAACTCGGTGTGTTCGCCGTCGACGCCGGCTGAGCGTATGTGACCGTCCACACAGCGTCCATGGTACCACGACTCGGAGAAGTCTTATCCGTGGGTGGAGTCTACGATTGTTTGCAATGGCACACGGTAAGGTTGACTTCTTCAACGACACTGGCGGCTACGGTTTCATTTCGACTGACGATTCTGACGACGACGTGTTCTTCCACATGGAAGACGTTGGCGGCGAGGATCTTACAGAGGGCGAGGAGATCGATTTCGATATCGAGCAGTCTCCCAAAGGCCCGCGAGCGAGTAACGTCGTTCGCACGAACTAACTGACGACACTGTCGCCCTCGGGCGACACTACAACAGTCATTCTTCAGCACACTACGATCGAGAGCCACGGCCGTGGCAGTTCAGCCGGTCCGTTCGGCGACCTTGCGGAGCAGTTCGTACTGGTCGTCGGCGTAGGCGATCACGGCCACGTCGACCAGCGACTCGGGGGCGTAATCGGCGATCTCCGAGCAGATGAGATCCGCCGCGCGCTCGAAGGGGAATCCCGCTGCACCGGTGCCCAACACCGGCACCACGAGCGACTCACAGCCCAACTCGTCGGCGGTTTCGAGACTATTCCATGTCGCCTCTTGGATGCTCTCCTCGGTCGCTTTGCCGTCCCCGTAGTGAGGCATCGCCGCGGCGTGAATCACGTAGTCGGCGTCGAGATCGAACGCATCGGTGACCGCGACTTCGCCGAGGTCGACCGGGCCCTTATCCATCGCAGCCTCGTTGATCGGGCCGTTGGCCCCGCGGCGGAGCGCGCCGGCGACCCCGCTGCCCATCCGGAGGCTCGTTCCGGCCGCGTTGACCAGTGCGTCGGCGCTCTGGGCGGCGATATCACCGTGGATCGTTGTGAACTCCATATCGGTAGTCTCCGGCTACTTCCCCGTAAACACTGGCTACTCCACGGAAAATGGACTCTCTGTCTCGCGCCACTCCCACCCCGGCAACCGCGTCTGAAACCCCGCCGCCAGCGCGGCATCAAGATCGTCGACCCCCGCGTTCTCGCCGTCCTCGCCGTGCGTATGCACATCCGCAAAATGAAAGGTCGCCTGCGCCAACAGCGCCAGCGGCTGGCCGCCCGCGATGGTCGCGGCCAGTTCTCGACCCAGAATCTCGTCGACGATGAACCCCGGATAGTCGCCCGCGACATCCAACTCCCGCAACAGCCCGACGTAGCCCGCGACGTTGACCGCGACTTCACCGTCGGCAAACACCGTGTCGACCTCCCTGTTGTACGCCGCTTCGGTCACACTGTCGACCTCGGTCTCGAACAGCGTCCCGAGGCGGTCGCGGGTGGTGTTGATGATCGGGACGACTGTGGGGGCACGGCGGCGGACCCACTCGTATTCAGCGTCGACGCGATCCGGTGTGAGTTCCATACGTCGGCGGACTCGCCCGAGCGGCTTCGGTTTTGCGAAGGGTTTTATAACACGGGTCGTATAGACCGATGTAAGCGGGTTTTCGCTGTCTGTTCCCGCATTCGCACCTATCGGACAGTCCGCAGAGAGTATGTTCCATACCGATTCCCGTGTCCGGGCGACACCACGGCCACACCTGCCGACAGCCGTGGCCCCCGGTCGGGACAGACTGGGGTGCAGACGAAACCCCGATTTCTTCGACCTATGAGTTCAGTAGACAAGCAGCTCGACGAGTTGAAAGCAGAGATCGACAGCGAGGTTCCAGCCGATATCACCGTCTCCGATGTCACCTACGAGGGCCCGGAGCTGGTACTGTATACGCCACATCCCAAGCGGTTCGCCCGCAACGGCGATCTGGTCCGCAACCTCGCCAGCAAACTCCGCAAGCGGATCACCGTCCGGCCGGATCCCGAGGCGCTGTCGGCCCCCAGGACGGCCGACGAGGAGATCCGCTCGGTGATCCCCGACGACGCCGGCGTCACCGACCTCGATTTCCACCAGGACACCGGCGAAGTCGTCATCGAGGCCGAAAAGCCCGGCATGGTGATCGGTCGACACGGCTCGACGCTCCGGGAGATCACCAAACAGGTCGGCTGGACGCCCGAGGTCGTCCGCACGCCGCCGATCGAGTCCTCGACGGTCTCCAATGTCCGAAACTTCCTCAAGCAGGAACGCGAGGAGCGCCGTGACATCCTCGAACGCGTGGGTCGACAGATCCACCGCGAGGAGATGGGCCGCGATCAGTGGGTCCGCATCTCGACGCTGGGTTGCTGTCGGGAGGTCGGCCGGGCGAGTTTCATCCTGTCGACCGCCGAAACCCGCATCCTGATCGACTGCGGCGACAAACCCGGCGCGGAGGGCGAAGTGCCCTACTTGCAGGTCCCCGAAGCCCTCGGCTCGGGGCCGAACTCCATCGACGCCGTGGTGTTGACTCACGCCCACCTCGACCACTCGGCGCTGCTGCCGCTGCTCTTCAAGTACGGCTACGACGGCCCGATCTACTGTACGGAGCCGACACGGGATCTGATGGGGCTCCTGCAGTTAGACTACCTCGACGTGGCGGCCAAAGAGGGCCGAACCCCGCCCTATGACTCCGAGCAAGTCCGAGAAACGATCAAACACACCATCCCGCTCGAATACGGCGACGTGACCGATATCGCCCCCGACGTGAAGATCACGTTCCACAACGCGGGCCACATCCTCGGCTCGGCGGTCACCCACTTCCACATCGGCGACGGGATGTACAACGTCGCCTTCTCCGGGGACATTCACTACACCGACACCCGGCTGTTCAACGGCGCGGTCAACGACTTCCCGCGCGTGGAGACGCTCGTCCTCGAGTCGACCTACGGCGGGCGCAACGACTACCAGACCGACCAGGAGGACTCCGAGCGCAAGCTCAAGGAGATCGTCAAGCGGACCTACGAGAAGGGCGGGAAGGTACTCATCCCCGCCTTCGCCGTGGGTCGCTCCCAGGAGATCATGCTCGTCATCGAGGAGGCCATGCGCGAGGGCGAGATCCCCTCGATGCCGGTCCA
>JAWOEO010000119.1:0-5280 GCA_046482755.1 Halohasta sp.
CGAACAACACACGACATACGGTTCAACATCCGGATAAATATACGATCAAGTTAGCAGATTCATTCCTCGGTCACCGGTCACTGAAACGTAAACGTTGACCGGTTGGGAGATTCAATTTAAAGGGACTGTTTTTTTATAGGACGCCGATCTCGACGAGGACGGCCAGCGCGTACTCGCCGAAGCCGACCAGATAGAAGGCGGTCGCAAAGACGAGGCCGAGCCAGAGGCTGAGGCCGACGACCGCACCGAACAGCGAGCCCATCCCGCGGGAAATGAAGTAGTAGCCGCCGCCGCTTTTCGGCATCGCGGTGGCCAACTCGGCGGTCGGCAGCGCGACCAGCAGCGCGACGACCGCGCCGATCCCGAAAGAGGCTGCGGCCGCGGGGCCCGCATTCCCGGCGGCCAGCCCCGGAAAGACGAAGATGCCCGCGCCGATCATCGTCCCGATGCCGATCGTCAGCCCACCTTTCAGGCCGATGGTGCGTTCGAGTTCCGAGCCCGCCTCGGTGATGGTCGTCTCGTCGGTCGTCTCGCCGATGTCGACGGCGGGGTCGGCGTGGGAGTCGGCCTGCGGGGTTTCGGGCGAGAGCGGCTGGTCGTCGCTCATCGGCACGTGAGCACCGCATGCCGGCGTGTATCCGCTGTGGGGACTGTCTCGTCGTCGAGGCCGTTCATGCGAGGCTGTCGTTTCGGTCGCGGGTTAAATATTTGGCCAGCAGCGTCGGTCGGCGGCGTCGGCTCGGGATCGGGTGGCGAACAATCATACTTCCTGACTCCTAACGCCGGGTATGGACGGTCCGCAGTTGCCGGGAGCCACGGTCGACGCCGAGGATCGGATCATCCTCCACGTCGACATGGACTGCTTTTATGCCTCCTGTGAGCGACTGCGCGAGCCCCAGTTGGCGGGAACGCCGCTGGTCGTCGGGATGGGATACGAGCCCGGCGAGGGCCACGGTGCGGTCGCCACCGCCAGCTACGAGGCCCGCGAACACGGCGTCGAGAGCGCCCAAGCCATCAGTCAAGCCCTCGATAGGCTCCCGCGAGCCGAAGAGGTAGCCGACGACTACCACGGGGTAGTCGGTCACTACCGCCCGGTCGACATGGACTTTTATAAGGAAGTTGCGGCCGATGTGAAGGCGATCCTCCACGAGCACGCCGACACGGTCCGGGAGGTGAGCATCGACGAGGCCTACCTCGATGTGACCGATCGGACGGGGTGGGACCGCGTCGACGGCGGCGACCGCACCATCGCCGAGGGGTACGGCCGCCACATCAAACAGCAGATCGGCCGTGAAGTGGGCGTGCCAGCGAGCGTCGGGGTCGCGCCGAACATGTCGACGGCCAAGATCGCCAGCGATTTCGACAAACCCGACGGCCTCACGGTCGTCCCGCCCGACGCGGTTGGGGCGTTTCTCGATCCCCTGCCGGTCGACGAACTCCACGGCGTCGGCCCCGTCACGGCCCGCGAACTCCGGGAGTTGGGGATCGAGACGGCCGGCGACCTCGCCGACGCCGACCGGAGGCCGCTGGTCGACCGCTTCGGCCAGCGCGGCCGCGAGCTGCACGATCGGGCCCGCGGCGTCGACGACCGCGCGGTGACGCCCACCGGGGAACCCAAAAGCCTCTCGCGGGAGTCTGCCTTTACCGAGGCGACCGCCGAGATGGACGCCAAACGCGAGCAGGTACGCGCGTTGGCGGCCGACGTGGCGGCCCGCGCCCGGAGCCGCGGGGCGATGTACCGCACCATCGGCATCAAGGTCGTGACGCCGCCGTTCGACGTGAACACGCGGGCCTCGTCGCTGCCGGGGCCGGTCGACGAACCCGACCTCGTCGAATCGGTCGCCCTCGACCTCTTGGAGGAGTTCGTCGACGAGCCGGTCCGCAAGCTGGGGGTTCGGGTCTCGAAGCTCGACTTCGGCGCGGCCGATCAGGCCCGGCTGGACGGCTTCGAGTCGACCGACGAGGGGACGGCCACGCCAGCGCCCGACGACGCCGAGCGCGTCGACCGGGGCCGGATCACCGACTGGCTCGACGGCAAAGTCAGCGACAGGACCGAGTCGGGGGGCGACGACCGCCGGGCGGGCCAGTCGTCGCTCGGGGAGTTCGAGTGAGCCAGCGGGCGGCGGTTCAGGCTCCGAAACCGGTGCTGGAGCTATAAGTGAGGCGAGTTCGGAGAGCCCTACAGACGTTCGTATGCTCCCCCAACTCGCAGCCGAGGCGACCGACGACTCGTTTCGCGTTGCCATTGCGGCCGGTCTCGCCTCGGTTCCGGTCTCGCTCCTGCTGTCGTGGGACTCGCTGTCGGGTGAAGCGGCGGCCACTGGCCCGGAGTTCGACGGCCTCGCGCTGCTCGTCGCCGGCGTCCTCGTCGGCTCCTACTACCACGGTCGGTCGACGTCGACCGGGCGAGCCGGGCTCTGGACCGGCCTCACCGGCGGCCTCGCGGCGCTGATCGTCTTCGGGCTGCCGACGCTCGCGGCGATCACGTCGGCAGCAGCCGACAGGACTGGGATCGTCCTCGTGTTGGCAGTCGGTACCGCCGTCCTCGGCGTGGGGCTCTCGGTCGCCGTTACCGTCGCTGCGGCGCTCGGGACCGACTGGGTTCGGCGGCGTGTCGACCCCGACCGTCGGAGACGACAGTCGGTCGACGCCGATGGCCACTCCGAGCGGTCGCGGTGGTGGCTCGCCGTCGTCGGCTACGCCGTCCTCGCACCGATCTGGCTGGCGATCCTGTTGTGGCCCGCGGAGGTCGGCTTCGGCCTCTCGTTTGCGAGCGCCGCCGGCCTGTTTTCCTGTTCGATCGTCGCGTTCGTCGGGCTGTTCCTCGATACGACGGCCCCACGCCGTCCCGAGGGGTGGCAGCCGACGTGGTGGCGCTACGTTGGGGTACCACCCGCCGTCGCCGGGGTTGTCGCCCTCGCGTCGACGCTCCGGGGGGCGGGCTACCCGGCCGGCGACGGGCTCTTCGGGTTCTATGCGGCGCTCGCGGCGGTCGCGGTCGTCTACGCCGCGAACCGACGCCGGCACGGCGGTCGGTTAGTCGACCCGAAGTGAGCGCCGATCCCCTCATTCCGTGATTCAGTCGACCGACTCGTCGATCCACGCGCCGAACCGATCGGCTACCTCCGCCTCGTCGAATCGCTCGATACAGGGGACGTCGTAGGGGTGGAGGGCCTCGATCCGCGCGGCGAGCCGGTCGTATCCCTCGTCGGTCGTCTTGAGCAGGAGGATCGTCTCGTCGTCGGTGGTGACCTCGCCCTCCCAGCGGTAGGTCGATCGACAGTCGACGGCGTTCACGCAGGCGGCGAGTCGTTCGTCGACGAGCGTGGCGGCGAGTTCGGTGGCTGCGGGTTCAGGAGCGGTGACGTAGACGGTTGGCATCGGTTGTGGGTCGGCCTCAAGCGGAACAAAACTACCGCTGTGGGGCCACACCGGCCGACGCCACTGCTGTATTCCGGACCGTCTCTCACTGGTCGGCAACCGTACAAACGACTATTACCACTCAAGACAGTCATCTATAAATGAAAAATAAATTTGATAACTCTATCCGAGTTCTTCACGTCGACGCCCCGTCGGTGACGGAACCGACCGCCGAGGCCCTCGCCTGCCGGGACGAGCCGTTCCGCGTCGAGTCGGCGTCGACGCCCGACGACGCCCTTGTGCGGATCGCGGACCGACCCCCCGACTGTGTCGTCGTGGGTGACGACCTCGACAGGACCAGCGGTCTCGACCTGCTTGCAGCCGTTCGTGAGCAGGAACCGGAGCTTCCGGTCGTCCTGTTCACCGAGCGATGCCTCGACGAGATCGCCAACGACGCACTCGCCGCCGGGGCGACCGACTGTCTTCGGCGAGGCGGGACGACCGAGTACCTGCTGCTCGCCAACCGGATCGACCACGCAGTCACCCCCCGACGGGACGGAGGAGGCGGCGACCCATTACTCAGCCCGGACATGGTGAAAGGCGCCCACAAAACGACAAGGTCCCCCTTGCCTGACTGAAATGCGGCCACTGCCTGACCCTGCTCCATGTTCAATATTTTTACATCTTCATCCTTAAGACCAAGCCTCTTTAACCAGGTGCTCATCACATAATGAGCCGCCGAAACCGTGGTCACCAGGATTGTCTTTCCTTTGACCTTTTCGGGAGACCCGTACATATTCGGATATTCGGGATTGAAGCCCTTAACCGACAGAACCTCGCTGTCCGGACGGGACATGACGAACACATTGTCGGCATCGTCGTGCGTCATTCCAATCATGTAAGCCTCGTAGCGCAGCGCCGCCATGACCATGGGCACGGCACCCAAAGCCCCGACATCCCAGGTTCGCGCCGGCAGAGCCTCGACCTGGAGCATTCCCGAGTCAAAATACATCATTTTCAGATCGAGCCCATATTTTTCATCGACGTTCTCCTCAATGCCTTGCCAGGTTAGGAAGGACTCAAACTCAGGCTGGTGACTCACCATCATCTTGATCTTGTCGGCCCCCATGACCGACCCGGAAAACACAAACAAAACGATCATCAATGCCACAAAAAACCCGACCTCTTTTTTACCCTTTTTCTTCATTGCAATCCTCCTTCTGATGAATTATGGAACGGTTTATCCCGACAGTTCGGCCCGCCTCAATTTCCGCGGCCTTTCAAGCGGAAAGAATCGGGCACTGAGCTGTTACCACCAACGGATTAGTTCGGTCACCTGTTTTCTGATTTCGACAAAACCCTCCTCCAGATAATTTCTGGGGCGAGGCAATTCCACTTTGATTTCGGATTTAATCGTTGTAGGTTTATTGGTGAGGATCAAAATCCTTTCGGCTACATAAACAGCTTCTTCGATGTTATGGGTTACGAAAAGGACGGTGCTTTCCAGCTCCCGCCACAGTTTGATCAACTCATCTTCGAGATAATAGCGAAGTTTTACGTCCAGCTGACCGTAAGGTTCGTCCATCAGGAGCAGATCGGGATTGGTCGCAAAGGCTCTGGACACGGCTACACGCTGTTCCATACTGGCTGATATCTGGTTGGGGAGGAGATGGGCGCAGTCCGTCAAGCCGACCAACTTTAATATTTTTTCGAGACGCTTGTTTCTTTCCTGCTGCGGAACGCCTTTTATCTTCATACCGAACTCAACGTTTTCCCGGACCGTCAACCATGGAAGAGAAGATGGTTCATTCACTGGCAGGCGGTACAAGGGAAGGAGCGATATACGTTTATGGCTGCCACGAAACAAGAAAAGTGCAGGTTATCCAGCAACCAATTACAACTGTTGACGAGCTGAGGAAG
>JAWOEO010000246.1:0-5125 GCA_046482755.1 Halohasta sp.
ACGACCGACGACGTGACGCTCGTGATCGGCGATCTGGCCTACTACCACGATATGAACGGGCTGGCGGCGATCGGCCGGGCCGAGGTGGATCTAACGATCGTCCTCATCAACAACGACGGCGGCGGCATCTTCCACATGCTCCCGATCGAAGAGTTCGAGCCGCCGTTTACGAGTCAGTTCAAAACGCCCCACGGGATGGATTTCGAGCCGACCGGCGAGCTGTATGGGTTCGACTACCGGCAGGTCGACGACCGGGCGGCGTTCCGCGAGGTCTACGCCGAGGCGGTCGCGGCCGAGGGGTCGCAGGTGATCGAAGTCGAGACCGACGCCGAGGCGAGTCACGCGATTCGGGACGAGTTGCAGGCGACGACGGTCGACCGACTGGTCGACTGAGCGGCCACACGGGCTATGTTGGTAGCCGCCCACGATGGCGGTATGGCTCGAACAGCACTCATCGAGGCCAGCGACGCCCTCCGGGCGGCCGCCGAGCGGGCGTCGGCCGAGCGGGGACGGCAGCTCACCGATACCGCCGACACGCTGTCGACGCTCTCCACCCGCCAGCCGGGGCCCGACCACGGCCGGCTCGCCCGCCTCGAATACACGCTTCGAGAGCTGAAGGAGGCCGCCAACCCCGAGGCCGTCGACCATATCGACGACGCCATTGCCCACATCAAAGCCTACCGCAAAACTGTCGAAGGGGTGTGATCACTCGGCGCGCTCGGTGGCGAGGTCGGCGCTGTCGGAGTTGACGCTGTTGGGGTCATCGCTGGCGAGGTCATCGCTGGCGAGGTCGACGCTGTCGACGCTCTCCACCCGCCAGCCGGGGCCCGCCCACGGCCGGCTCGCCCGCCTCCAATACACGCTTCGAGAGCTGAAGGAGGCCGCCAACCCCGAGGCCGTCGACCACATCGACGACGCCATTGCCCACATCAAAGCCTACCGCAAGACGGTCGAAGGGGTGTGATCACTCGGCGCGCTCGGTGTCGACCTCGGCGCGATCGGTTCGGTCCTCGATCTCGACGAGACGGTCGAGTTGCCGCTCGAACTCGGCCTCGTCGATCTCGCCCGCGGCGTACCGGTGTTTGAGTTCGTCGAGCGCCGAGCGCTCGGGGGCGTCGGTCGACTCGACCGTCCGGATCGCCCACCAGCGCCAGCCGATCCACGCCGCGAACGCCGCGACGATCAGCCCGGTGGTGGTCACGAACGTCGCCGTCGAGGTGGTGCCGATGAGCCACAGCGCCCCCACGATCAAGATGATATCCGCGCCGAAGGCGACCATCAGCCCGAGCATGAGGTCGGTCACGAGGCCCTCCTCCGGGTCGACTGGCATGTCGGCGACATGTTGGGGCGACCCCCCTATGAGTCCACTGGTGAGCGGTCGACCGACAGAGTGGTCAGCAGTCCGGCGGGTCCGTGCGTATTCGACCGCAGGCCGCATAGTGGCTGTATGGTCGACCACTACGATTGGGTCCTCGGGGGGATCGTCGGCAGCATCCTGCTGGGGCTGGCCGTGAGTGCGCTCACGGGAATCGAGTTCCAGGCCGGGCTGTTCGGCGGGGCACTCGTGGCCACGCTGTTCCTCTACGACGCTATCGTCCGGAACCCGCCGCTGCCGCGGACCGACCCCGCGATGGCGGTGCCGCTTGTCGTGTGGCACCTCGGCCTCGTCGCGTTGGGCCTCGTGGTCGTCGGGTGAATCGACGTCGGTGGGCCGGCCACTGGGCGGTCGGAGGCCTGGAGTGTCGACTCCAGTAGTTCTTTACTGTCTGGTTTCTCAACCTATTGTATTCTATGAGTCAGGCGACCCTCGGGGACGCCCCCTACCGGAATTCGAGTCTGTTTTCGAGCTACTACCTCTCGGACCGGATCGACGATCTCGACGAGTGGGAGTGCGACGAGGCGGCCCGTGATGCCTTCGAGCGGCTCGGGAACCTCTGGGAGTTGGAGCGTGATCTGGTCGGTGCCTACGAGGAGGACGAACTGCTCGATGCCTGGATCGACAAGGAGATTCATACAGAGAGCCTCCATTTCAATGAGTTCCTGTGCAGCCTCCTGTACAGTGGCCATACGAGTTCGATAGCGTATTCCTGAACAAGTCTGTGGTTGGGACTGAAACGAGCCGGTCGGGGCTTTCTGGGTGTTTACAACAAATACATCTCAACCAGAGTTATGTTAGGATATTGCCTAACAGTTATCGTTACTGACTCAGTTGTATTCTACCCACCAATGACCGACACACTCACCGTCCACATCGGCGATCCACCCGACCGCACCGACCTCGAAAATCGACTGGCCGCTGTCGACGCTGGCGAGTCCGTCGAGCCACAGCAGTCGACGCTGTCGATTGCGGACCTCCAAACGTTCGGCCGGATCTTTCGGCCGACGAACCTCGAACTGCTTGAGGCGATCACTACCCACGAACCCGAGAGTATCCGCGACCTGGCCCGGACTGTTGACCGCCACCCGCCGGAGGTACTCAGCAACATCAACGAACTCGTCGACTACGGGCTCGTCGAACTACGCGAAGAAGGACGATCGAAACGACCTGTCGTCTGGTACGACGAGATCACCGTCGATATGCCGTTGGGTCAGGCGTCGCCACCGGATGTCGCCCCTGCCTGATGAGTTTCGACCGAATCATACCTCATTTTGAAGCGACTCCAGCCGTTGAACGAGCTTTGCATACGTAGCAGTCCCACAGTACCACCCACTGTCGACCATCCCGTCGATCACCGACCGCGCTGTTTCGACACTGATCGCCCCACGACTGGCCAGCAACAGAACCACGTACGCGGTCCCACGGGTCGTAATCTGCTCGGTCGCCGCCACGTCGCGGCCGTGGGTCTCGTCCATCACGGCGATGCCATCGACAGCCGCAGCGTGAGCCAGCACCGCGACGTCTGCGTCGCTGAGGTTCGGATTCCGTCGCAGGCGCTCGAAGACGGGTGTCTCGTCGACAGCCACGACATCGAAACGTCCGTCGTCGACGCTGCGTTCGATCCGCCGGGCGTCCGGGTAGCCCTGCTTGATGCCAGTCTCGACGACTTCGCCGTAGACCCGTTCTGGAATCACACGCGCATCGTCAAGCTCGTCGACATACGCGAGCGAGTCCACTTTAGCGAGGTAGATCAGTGGCGTGGCGTCGAAAACCCACATTCACAGTGCCTCGAGGTCGTCATCGAGGTGGTCGTCGTCGACCCACGTGATATCGTGTTCCGCGGCGAGTTGGGCGAGTTCCCAGACCGACAGCTCGGCGATCTCGGCGGCCCGGCTGAGCGTCACTCGCCCCTCGGCGAGCGCTTCGAGGGCCTGTTCCCGACGCCACTGGTCGAGGCTCTCCGAGAGCAGTTTGCGGATCGCCGTGCTCCGGTCGAGCTGTTCGTCTTCGAGATACCGCTCGAACTCGCTTTCTAACTCGTCGGGCACTCGGGCGGAGATCGTCCCCATAGCGTATACTTCGCATACATCGTAAACAAGGTTCCGATTGGACCAGCCCACCTCCTCGGTAGCCACGGGCAACAAAACTGCAACATTGACGAACAGATGGATCTGACAGACATTCCACCCGCAGTCGACCAACCCGCCGACCACCGACACGCCGAGACCAACCGGATGGGAAAACGCACAAGGTTGATAACCGATGTGGACCGACTCGCATACATGAGTGAATCAGACCAGCTGCACCAGTTTTCGGTTTCGGCCACCGGCGACACTGACACGAAAACGACCGTCTCGGTCCGTGATTTCGAATTCGTCGTCGACGAACCGGCCGAACTCGGGGGCACCAACGAGGGCCCCAACCCCGTCGAGTACCTACTGGGCGCGTGGGCGGGCTGTATGAACGTCGTCGCTCACAAGGTCTGTGAGGAACATGACGTCGAGTTCGCTGGCCTCGACATCGACGTCGAGGGCGATCTCGACCCCCGGAAGTTCCTCGGGATGGCCGACGAGCCACGCGCCGGCTTCCAGGACATCCGCGTCGAACTGGTCGCCGACACCGACGCCGACGACGAGACGCTCGCAACCATCCTCGAAGAGGTCGAAGCACGCTGTCCGGTCGGCGACAACATCATGGACGCGACGCCGGCCGACGTCACCATCGACGCGGCCTGAACTCCAGACCACCCGCCCGTTTTGCGTTTTTTGACCGAGAGACGAGTCCAGTCCGCAGCGTCGACAGCCGCCCCGACACCCCACGACCCGAAACCGGTTGGTTTGAGTGGCCGACGACCATCGCAGCCCGTATGGTAGCCGAAGGCACAGTGCTCGATTCCTTTCCCGACAGTCCAGTGACGACAGCGGCACTATCCAAGCTCGAAGACGCCGACGCCATCCGCACCGCCATCCCGCTGCTTGCCGAGGCCCACGACGGCCAAGAGCTCTCCGACCGGGTGGTCGTCCAGACCGAGTCGGTCGCCATCGTCGCCAGCTACACCGACAGCGAGGGGTGGACCGTCGACCACCGGATCGACGGCACCGACCGCGATCCGAGCGCGGTGCTCGAAGACGCGATGATCGCCGGGCAGGGCGAGTCGTCGCTGGTCGATGCGCCCGAGGAGTAGGCAGGCTGTTACTCGCTTTTCGCCAGTCGGAGTTCGATCGTCGTCCCGGTCTGCCGGGGTTCGGTGACCGAGACCGTCCCGTCGACGCCCGTGACGATCCAGTACACCAGCCACAGCCCCAGTCCCCGACCGTGGACCAGCGGCGTCTCCTCGCCGGACTGCAACACCGACCGCTCCAACTCGGGGAGGCCGGGGATCCCCGCCTCTGCCGGAGCCTGGTAGCCCGCATCGATCTGGCCAAGGGCCGGACTGCCGACGGGCACACCCGAACGTACGTCCAAAGTGCCGGGGCAGACACCGTGGTACAATCCATAGACATGCCCACGCGGCGGATCGAGCTGCGTATCGCCGACGCATCCACATTTTCCGGAGGAGAGTGAAACATGCATATCTATGACAGCCGGCGTGACGGTGGACAGGGAGAAACCGTCGTTGTGCTGCACGGCGCCAACCCGGTCTCCTATTTCGACGACCTTGTGGAGGCGCTGGTACCTCACTACCGGGTACTGGTGCCCCAGCTGCCGGGGTGGGGGAAGAGCCCCCCGCTTGCAGCAGGTCAGGGG
>JAWOEO010000129.1:0-9795 GCA_046482755.1 Halohasta sp.
CGTTCGACCTGGACATCCGGACCGGCGAGCACGTGGTCGACATTGTACCCGAGACACAACACGCCACCATCGAGCCGGAGGATGGCGAGCCCTACGAACTCGGCTACGACGAGTTGGTGTTGGCCACCGGGGCCGAGCCACTGGTGCCGCCGATGTTCGACGTCGAGGCCATCGAGCACTGTCACACCCTCCGGACGGTCGACGACGCGATCGACATCCGCCAAGCGGTCGACGACGCCGAGCGCGCGCTGGTCATCGGCGGCGGCTACATCGGCATCGAGGTCGCCGAGAACCTCCAGGAGGCGGGCCACGAGGTCGTCGTCGCCGAACTGCTCGACCAGGTGATGCCCAACACCCTCGGCGCGGAGATGGCCACGCTCGTCGAGTCCCACCTCGAAGCCCACGGCGTCGACCTGCGGCTGGGTACGGGTGTCGAGGACCTGACCGAGACCGACGACGGGACGATCACCGCCGCGATGGACGGGACCGACCACGAGTTCGATCTGGTCGTCATCTCGACTGGCGTGCGACCGCGAACCGAGTTGGCCGAGGCCGCGGGGCTCGAACTTCACGACAGCGGCGCGATTCCGGTCGACGAGCGGCTCCGGACCGCCGAGCCATCGATCCACGCAGTCGGCGACGCGGTCGCGGTCCCGACAGTGTTCGGCGAACGGGCATGGGTCCCCCTCGGCGGGCCGGCCAACCGCGAGGGTCGGGTCGCGGCCAACGACATCGCGGGCCACGACGACGCACTAGCCCCGGTGTTGGATACGGCGATCGCCAAGGTGTTCGATCTCGACGTGGGGACGGTCGGCCACACCGCCGACGCCCTCGAAGAGGCGGGCCGTCCATACGAGGCGATCTACACCGCCGAGCCGGACCACGCCGGCTACTACCCCGGCGCGACCGATATCCACTTCAAGCTCCTGTTCGACCCCGACGACGGGACGATCCTCGGTGCCCAAGCAGTCGGCGAGACCGGCGTCGACAAACGGACCGACGTGCTGGCGACTGCGATCAGCCACGGCGACACCGTCTTCGACATCCGGGATCTGGATCTGGCCTACGCGCCGCCCTACTCGGCGGCGAAGGACCCGGTCAACGTGTTGGGGATGATCGGCGCGAACGTCGTCGAGGGGGTCGCCGACATCATCCACCTCGAGGAGTTCCTCGACACGCGTGAGGACGCGACGGTCGTCGACACCCGCCCGCCCGCAATGCGGGAGGCACAGGGAGCGATCCCCGGCGACGAACACGTCCCGCTCGGCAAACTGCGGTCGTGGGCCGCCGACCGCGAGGCCGACGAGGCGGTAGTGACCTACTGCAAGATCGGCAAAAGCTCCTACATGGCGACTCGAATCCTCCAACACGAGGGGATCGAGGCCCGCAGCCTCACCGGCGGCTACTACCGCTACCGGGCGGCGAGCGACGACTGATCAGTCGGTGAACTGTCCCATCACGTTCCCCTCGGCGCGGGCGAGCCGCTGGGAGAACGCCGACGTCGAGATATCGAGTTGGTCGGCCAGCGAGGCCATCGACGGCCGCTCGTCGCCCTTGTAGTACCCTTCCTCGATGGCCAACTCGAGGGCCTCCCGCTGTTTGGGGGTCAGCGCCGAGACGTCGACCTCGTAGATCTCGTCGCTGAGTTCCTCGCCGCTGCCGGTGTGGGTCATGCTCACCAGCCGAACGGTCGAGCCGATCTCGTTGAGGTCGGCGACGAGGTTCGAGACCATCGCGGAGTTGGGCAGAAACGCCTTGATGAAGAACGACTGGCCGTCGGCCCGCACGAAATGCGGGATGCAGCCGTAGGCCGCAAACACCGAACTCGGGCAGTGGTCACACACCTCGTCGGTGTGGTATTTGGTAATTACGCGGTCCTCGTCGGGCTCGATATCGTCCGCCTGACAGACGTCGATCGTCGACTCCGCGGGGCCACAGGACTCACACACCGTCGCCTCGGTGTGACAGATCCCGTCGACGACACGGACGTCGACGTCGATCACGTCGCCAGCGAGATCGTCCATGAAACAGGGGCCGCCGCGCTCGATTTCGAGAACGACCCTGAGATCGCGGTCTTCGACGGCTGCTGGCTGCGGATCGGCCGGCGTCTCCGATCCATCCGTACGGCTCATAGCCGTATCTGTGCATGCAAGGAATAAAACCCTTCGTCGGTCTCCCAGCCGCCGGGAGTCGGCCTACTCGTCGACCAGATCGTCGATCCACGTCAGCGTCGCCATCGCCTTCGGGAAGCCCAGCGTCGGAATCGAGAGGATCGCCACGTGACGCAGCGTTTCGGGTTCGATCCCCTCATCGAGCGCCCGCCGGACGTGGGAGTGGACCGCCCCTTCGGATTCCGACCCGGCTGCAAGCGCGAGTTTGACCAGCCGTTTCGTCTCCTCGTCGACCGGACCGGCCTCCGAGCAGGCTTTGCCCAGGCCCGAATAGGCCTCCCAGACGTCGGGATACTCCTCGGCAAACTCGCCCGCGGTCGACGGTAGTTCCTCGGTGTCTGCGACTTCGTCAGCCATACCTCTCCATTCCACCGAACCGATGAAAACTGTTGTGCCGATTGTTGGTCGCCGGGGATCGTCAGCTTCGAGATGATCGGTACCGACAGTACCGCTAGTGACAGACCGCCACCGAACCGGCGTGGTGCTTGCCGGTGGGTATTCGACCCGCTTCGGCGAGACTGACAAGGCCCTCGCGGAGCTCGACGGCACCCCGATGGTCGCCCGCGTCGCCGACCGGCTGTCGGATGCCGTCGACCGCCTCGTCGTGAGCTGTCGGGACGACCAGCAGGCGGCGTTCGACCGGGCGATCGCGGCGCTGGATCTCGCCGTCCCGGTTCGGTTCGCCATCGATCCCGAACCCGACAGAGGGCCACTCGCCGGTCTCAAACACGGTTTCGAACAGGTCTCATCGACGTACGCCGCGGTCGTCGCCTGTGATATGCCCTTCGTCGACCCCGCGTTCGTCACGTTCCTGTTCGAGCGGGCGGCGGGCCACGACGCCGCGGTTCCCGAACTGAAAGACGGCCACCGACAGCCGCTGCAGGCGGTCTACCACGTCGACCGAACCTCGGCCGTCGCCGGCCGGCGACTCGCCGTCGACAGTCGGAGCCTCCACGGAGCGCTTTCGGAACTCGATACGGTCGTCGTTCCCGCCGAAACCGTCGCCGAGAACACGTCTTGGCGGTCGCTTTCGGATCTCAACTCGCGTGATGCGTTCGACCGTGTCTCCTGACCCGATGCCGAGTGCATCCCTGTTCTATCGCCTGAACGCCGGCTGTATCGCTCCAGTCAGTGCCGATTGCGACTGACTGGCATTTGATATCGCAAAATACGATTTATGATTTCGCGTACGACCGGATCGAGCCGAGTTCGTCGACACGAATATCGTCGGCCAGCGCCCCAATATCGACCGAGTCGGGGGTTTCGCCCGGATACTTCCGCTTGAAGTAGCCGTAGACGTTTTCGAGGTCGCGCCGGAGGAGTTCGTCGCTGTTTTGGTGGTCGGTCGGGACCGCTTGGGGCCAATCGAAGATCGTGATCCCGTCTTCGTCGACGAAGACGTTGTACTCGCTCATGTCGCTGTGGACGTAGCCCGCCTGGTAGGCGGCGGCCAGTTCGTCGAGGACGAGATCCAACACGCCGACTACTTGCTGGGATTCGAGTCGCGCACGCGAGAGTTCCGCGCCGTCGAGTTTCGCCATCACGATCGCATGTCGGTTCTGGTCGACTGGCCGCGGGACCGAGACGTCGGGATACAGGGTTTCGAGGGCTTCGTACTCGGTTTCGGCGGCCTTTCGGGCGGTATACAGCCACGAGACGTGGTTGTGGTCGGCGGTGTACTCCCGCTCGCGGTCGACCTTCCGGAAGTTCGTATAGCCCTCACGGTGATACTTCAGCGCCAGCGGTTGGAACGACATCGCTTCGTAGACGTCGCTTTCCTTGCCGACACCCAGCGGCGCGCCGACGCCGTCGATGGTATCGCGCTCCGAGAAGCTCCGAAGCGCAAGGGCGTCGTACCCCTCAAAGGTGAGCTGGTAGCCCTCGTACTGGATCGTCTTCCGCTCGATCAACTCGTGTTGCATACAGCGATCGAGTCGGTAGTCGATCTCCTCGGGGGTGAGGCTCGAATACTCCGGTAGTTTCTCGCGTTGGACCCACTCGGAGAATCGCATCCCCTGTTCGACGCCCGATAGGAGATAGAAATCCGCGGGTTCGAGTTCCCGAAAGAACGCTGCCACGTTCTGAACCATACCCAACGGAGGCCACGGCGGCCTAAAAGCCCGACGAGTCGACCGATCTCCGTCAATAAACCAGATAATGATATATTGAATACCCTCGCTCGCCTCCGCCGGGCGACTCTCACAGTCGAGACCGGGTTAGCGTCCCCGGTGGACGATCGCCAGATCGCAGTCGACGTCGTGGATGCGTTTGAACGTGGGCGTCGAGAAGAACCGCGAGGCGCGGCTTCGGTCGGTGCTTGCGCCGACGATGACCAGATCGTACTGTGGGGCGTTCTCGCGGATGAACTCCTCGACCGGGGCGTAGCCGATCCGGGTTTCGATGGGGGCGGCGAACGACTCCACGAGGTTGTCGAGCATGCTTTCGGCCCGGCGGCGGTCGTCGTCCGGCTCGATGCAGGTACAGGCCGAGATCGTGCCGGTCGACAGCAGCCGGCGAGCGAACTCCAACATCGTGTTCGCTTGGTCGCCACCGCCCCGAACCATCACGAGCAGCCGGTGCCACTCGGTCCGCTCGCTCGCCGGTCGGAAGACGACCGTATCGATCGGACCCTTCAGCAGTGTGGTGACAAACCGGCTTGGCGTTCCCGACTCGCCCTCGTAGGGACTGACGATCAGATCACAGTCCTCGGCCTCGGAGGTGTTGAGCATCGTCTCCGCGGCCGAGGTGCCCTCGGCGACGACCACGAACTCACAGGAGACGTCGACGGTCGAGACGACCAGATCCTGTAGCCGTTCGAGTTTGCGGCGGAACTGCTCGGCGACTTGGGTCTCGGCGCTCCGGGTCACTGTCTCCTCCGAGACAGGGTCGGTCGACGCGGCTTCGACTGCCGGTTCGACCTTGGATTCTGTCTCGGCGATCGTCTCGGGGCTCACCGTCTGCATCAGGACGACCTTCCCCGCCTCGTGGGCCGCCGCGAGTCGGGCCGCAAACAGCACCAGCGACTCGGGGTCGTCGCTCCGGATCGGGACGAGCACCTGATCGTCGCCCTGTGTCGACTGAAACAGGTACCGTGCCCGCTCCTGATAGAAGTGCCGCCGCCAGACGACGAACACGCCGGCGACGAGCAGACTGGAGACGACGATCCCGCCGACGTAGGTCAGCTGTTCCGATCCGGTGACGAGCACGAGCAGTGCCGAGGAGAACGCCGAGGGCTCTTCGAGCGAGAGCGCCCACGTCACGACGCCGGTCAGAAAGATACCGAGGGCGGCCGCGCCGGCGTCGACCCGTAGCTCCCCGATCGGGGCGGCGGTCCAGTAGGCTCCGCCGAGTTCGAGGACGAGCCAGCCGCAGATGGCCCCCGCCGAGATGCCGCCGACGAACCGCCGCGGCGAGGCATAGCGTCCCTCCGGGTTGGCAAACAGCGTATAGCTCCCCGCGGCCAGCGGCGGATAGACGAGAAACGAGACCACCGGCGAGACGTTGGCGAGCCACGTCACGCCCCCCACGAGCAGCGGGACGATCACGAGTGCGGAGAGGTGGAGGAGGTTCTCGGGGCGTTCCAACCATCGGCGGAACGCTCGAAGCTCCCGGCGCTCGACCCGCCGAAGCCATTGCCGCGTCGAGTCGTACACTGACGCCAACAGATCCAGCATCAGTCGGCTGTAGTCGGTACACGGTGATGGGTCTTTGCCTCGGATACGCCTCAGCAGGCCTCTCTGGGGGGCGAACACCGAGCCACAGCCGACCGGATCGAACCACGGCCGTGTCGCATCCCTCTCTCGGTCGACCGGCAGTCCTCGCAGTCCGGCCCCCAGCCGTCGCAAAAACAGTCAGTTCGACTCCGCGTCGTCGACCGCCAGCGGTTCGGTACACCACGTACAGAAGTCGAGTTCGGGGTCGGTCGACCGGCCGCAGTGGGGACAGGACACGCCCTCGTCGGTCGCCTCGGCCGTCGGGTCGACGCCGGGGGCCATGCCGGCCTCTCGGTGGTCCAAAAAGGCGACCAACAGCGCGTCGACGATGCTGAAGCCGATGATGACGACCATCGGGACGTACACCTCCGTCGGGATCGTCGAGACGTCGAAGGGGTCGATCGTCTCGGGGTTGGTGACGTACACCGACATGAGGGCGACCCCCGCGCCGATGGTCAACAGGAACCACAGCATCGACCGCCGCCACCGCCGAAGGTAGGCGTGGCCGGTGCCCGCGATACCGAAGAAGGCACCGACGAGCGCGAACCCCGCCGTCAACAGCAGTTTCCGTCGTGGATTGCTCATACCTGTACTACTGGTGAGACCGTGTTAAACGCCAGTATTTGTTTCGGAACTGTCGAGGCGAGTGACAATCACTAAGCGCCCGGCTGCCGAGACTGAGATATGCGACTCGAGGCCTACTGGGGAGTCGGACCGAAAACCGCCGGGCTGCTCCGGGAGTCGATCGGCGAGTCGGCAGCCATCGATGCCATCGAGGGGGCCGACGTCCGGACGCTGGCCGAGGCCGGCCTCCCGCGTGGGCGGGCGGTCAGAATCCTCCGGCGGGCGAGTGGCACTGCCGGCGTCGACGTCCTGGGGACGAGCGACACCCGGAGCGTCTACGACGACCTGCTGTCGCTGGCCAGCGAGTACGCGGTCACCGACCACGCCGCCGACCGGATCCGGGTTATGACGCCGCTGACCGACCGCGAGGCGATCGAAGGGCGACTCGACGACGTCCTGGACGCCAAAGACGCGTGGACCGCTCTCGCCGACGCCGACCGCGAGCGCGTCCTCGCGGCCTTCGAGGGATACGATGAGGCCGACGGCACCGACCGCGCCGCGGTCGAGGCGGCACTCGAACTCCGGGCGGTCGGCCTCGCGGGGTCGACCTTCGCCGCGCTCGGCGACGTCGACGAGGCAGCCCTCGAAGCGGCCGCCGGCGCACTCGGCTACATCCGCGAGTCGGCGGATGGACCAACAGTGATCGAGGGTGCGGACGACGAACTCGACCGGCTTCGTGACCAACTCGATGCAGCACACGACCTCAACAACGCCGCCTTCGACATCATCGACACCGTCCGCGACGGCGGGGTTCGGGACATGCAGGCCTTCCGGAGCGGTGTCGTCGACCACGTCGCGGGCGAGACCGAGATTCCCCACAGCACCATCCGGTCGGCCGCGCCGGACGAGGCGGTCGACGCCGCCGACTTCGTGAGCGCGACGCTCCGGGAGTTGGTCGCGGATCTCGAATCGCAGGTCGCCGACCGCGAGAAACGGGTGATCGAGGAGCTCCGGGGTCGGATCGAGACCGCCGAGGGCGACGTCGAAGCCGCCGTCGACGCCGTGGGCGAGATCGCGCTGTCGCTGTCGTTGGGTCGCTTTGCAGCCGCCTACGACCTCCAGCAACCGACGCTCGCCGAGGACGGGCTGGCGGTGGCCGACGCCCGGAACCTCTTTCTCGACGGCGGGGTCCAGCCGATCTCCTACGGCGTCGGCGACCATGGGCTGGTCGACACCCCGCGGGCGGTTTCGCCGCCGACGGGCGACCGCGTCACCGTGTTGACGGGGGCGAACTCCGGCGGAAAGACCACGCTGCTCGAAACGCTGTGTCAGGTTGCCCTCCTGACGGCGATGGGCCTGCCGGTCCCGGCCGAACAGGCCGAGGTCGGGCTGTTCGAGACGATCGTGTTCCATCGGCGGCATGCCTCGTTCAACGCTGGCGTCCTGGAGTCGACGCTCAAATCCATTGTCCCACCGCTCACCGGGGACGGCCGGACGCTCATGTTGGTCGACGAGTTCGAGGCCATTACGGAGCCGGGACGGGCGGCCGACCTGCTCAACGGCCTCGTCTCGCTGACGGTCGACCAGTCGGCGCTGGGTGTCTATGTCACCCATCTCGCCGACGACCTGAGCCCGCTGCCCGAAACGGCCCGGATCGACGGCATCTTCGCCGAGGGACTGACTCCCGACCTCGAACTGCGGGTCGACTACCAGCCGCGCTTTGGGACGGTGGGCAAGTCGACGCCGGAGTTCATCGTCTCGCGGCTGGTGGCCAACGCCAGCGACCGCGCCGAGCGGGCCGGCTTCGAGTCGCTGGCGGCGGCTGTCGGTGAAGAAGCCGTTCAGCGGACGCTGTCGGATGCCGAGTGGGACGAAACATAACACCGAATCAGGCTTAAGCGGCCTGCTCGGCGACGACTGCGACGCCGATGGTCACGCCGACGCCCTCGATATCCCACTCCTCGACAAGATCGCCCGCCGCATCGGGCTCGTCGACGAACTCGGCGGCCCGCACCTCCTCGCTGATTAGCTCACGGTGGTCGTCGACGAAGCCTTCAATTCTCGCGTCGTCGACGGTGAGGCCGACCCGGATTTCGCTTTCGACATCCAGATCGAGGTCCTTCCGCATCTCCTGAATCCGGCGGATCACGTCGCGGGCGTACCCTTCAGGAATTTCAATTTTTCCCCCAAGTATAGCGGTGTATAGGTCAACCTTAACATCGGTAAGCAGGTCGTTGCCGTTGCGTGTGAAAGTGCTGTTAGGTGTTACCTTTATGTTTATGTAAATATCTCCCCTTGGCCCACCATTTACACCCTGTGAACCTTTTCCCTTAATCCGAAGTTCCTGACCGTGGTACGCACCAGGTTTTGTTGATATTCTAAGCTTTTTACCGTCAACGTTAAGTATTCTGGATGCCCCATGGTAAGCTTCATTTAAGGTAATTTCCATGGTTGCCTTTAAGTCGCTTCCTTTTTGAGCTGTTGGTTGAGATCTGGTGCGTTGAAATCCACCTCCCATGTCGCCAAAAAATGCATTAAAGAAATCGGAAAAGTCACCACCTCCACCAAAGAAACTTCCATCGGAGAAAAAAGACTCGGCACCGGAAGATCTTCTTGAGTAATTATAACCGCCGCCTGGATCAGCATTTTGATACTGCTTCCAGTTAGCACCAAGATGATCGTACTTCTTCCTTTTCTCAGGATCCTTAAGTACCTCAAAAGCCTCCCCAATCTCTTTGAATCGGTCCTCAGCTTTTTTATCGTTCGGATTTTTATCGGGATGATATTTTACAGCAAGTTTACGGTACGCTTTTTTTATTTCATCCTGAGTAGCATTCTTTGAAACACCTAATATTTTATAATAGTCTTTATAATTCATATCGTCTCCTTCATTTAGATTTTAATCTAAAATTACAGCACTATTCACTGTTAATTAAATTTCACCTAAACTCGTTATTTATTTTTTTAAAACATCAAAATTAAGACCAAAAAGCGTTTAAATATATTTTCAGACATTTTGTCTTTAATTAGGTTGCTTATATTTTGCATTTTGACAATATGACATCTAGTTTTCTGCTTAATATTTGATAGCATTATTAGTATATTTTTTGGTTTAATTTAGTGGAAGAATGGTAATTATAGTACAATAAATCACTTAAAAAATATGGATATGTTTAAAAAACCATTTGTTGAAAAGTGTAAAGTTTGGTGGTGGGGAGGTTATTATGTGCCAGTTAGAAATACCATGAATTTTTCAATAGAAAAAAAGCATCTTACAGCCGATGAAAGGAGATGTATTAGAGCGCATTTGAAGAAAAGATACTTGATGATAACATTTTTGCCCGCTG
>JAWOEO010000322.1:0-3421 GCA_046482755.1 Halohasta sp.
GACGGCGGGCATCACAGAGCAGGTCGACGTCCGGACCGGCGACATCACAGAGGACCTCGACGATCTCACGGCGGGCGAACCGTTCGACCTGCTGACCCTCGTCACCGAGGACGCCCCCGAGATCGTCGACTCGGCCCCCGACCTGCTGGCCGACGGCGGCTACGTGGCGGTCTACTCGCCGTTCGTCGAGAACTCCCGGAAGACCGTCGCTGCGGCCGAGGCGGTCGGCCTCACGGAGATCGAGACCGTCGAGACGATCCAGCGCGAGATGAGCTTCGACGACCGGGGATCCCGGCCCTCGACGGCAGGTGTCGGCCACACGGGGTATCTCACCTTCGCTCGTCACAGCTAACCCACGACGCCAGACTCTTTATTACGGCCCACCGGAGTGTATGTACGATGTCGACGAACGACTCCAGTAGTGCGGCCGAGGAGACCGAAACGTGGTCGGAGCTCGCCATCGGGCTCTACGAGCGACTCACGGGCCGCGGGGCGGAGATCACCTACGAGTTCGACGAGATGCGGATCGACGTCCCCGACCGGATCGGCGAGGACGCCGACCACGCCGAGTGGCGGCTCGACGGCACCGTCAAGATCCGGGCCCGCGAGCGCGACCCCGACCAGTGAGCAACGACCGATGAGCGACGGCGGGCTCCTGATCGACGCCGAGTTGACCGTCGACCTGCCGGCGTCGACGCTCCGACTCCACACCGAAGGCGACACGCTGTACGTCGAGGCCCCCGACTTCGCCGCGCTCGGCGAACTCCGGGCAAGAACCGACAGCGATGCCGTCGACTCGCTCCGGGCGCTCGGGGTCGATGCTCCAATGACCGTCGCAACGCCGGTGCTCGTTCGCGTCCGCGGGGTACCGGTGGCCCGCTACGATCCCGATCGGGGGGCTGGCTGGCTCGCCGATCGGTTGGGGATCAGTCCGTTTCGGGTCGACCCCGCGGGCGTGCTACAGGCTGTTGTGCGGGGACGCTGGCAGTAACACGGCGGTCGAGCCGAGCTACTGCTCGCCGCAGCGTTTTATCAGTGTCTCCAGTTCCATGCGGTCGACGGTCGGGTCGACGATGTCTCGAATCGCGGTCACCAGCCCGTCGGGACCGGCCTCCGGCGGCCCGGCCGGATACGCGCCACCGGCGACGAAGTAGTCGCTGTCGGCCCAGACGACCACCAGCGCCTCGATGGGAAGGACGATCGGCTGGGTGTCGGGACTGCCGGCGTCGCTCTCGTCGACCGGGTCGACACGGAGCCGTGCGCGGTACTGTTTTCGGACGCCTCTGGCCCCGCCGACCGAGAGCCGTCCGCGGCCCTGTTCGGTGATGTCCTCGAGGCCACGATCCGCGAGCCGGTCGACGAACGAGGGGAAGATCCGCGACCGGAGCAACGACGTCAACATCGGGTTCGGCGGCTGTGGCGGATCGAGCCGCACCCGACTACTGAAAAAGAACCGCCAGGGATGGTCGAGGCCCGTTGCCTCGCGGATCCGCTCGCGCTGGGCGTCTTCCTCGTAGACCACCGTATGGGTCTCGACCGACACCATCGGCGTCGAAAACGGGGCGTCGACCGTACGGTCGGTCTGCCGCCAGTCAGCCAACTGTGAGTCGTCGACCGGTGGCGGCGGGATCGGCATCTAGTGGTCGTCTTCGCGCCACTTGTGTTCGCACTCGGTACAGACGAAAAAGCGCGTCTCCGACTCGTCGGCCGACCGGATCTGCTGCATATACCAGTAGGCCCGGTCGTTGTCACAGTTCGGACACTGGGCGGTCGTCGTCGGCAGCCCCTGATCCTCGGCGTCGCTAACGTCGACGATCTCGGTGTCCTGCTGGCCCTGCGTGGTGACCATCGTGGCTTCTTTGGCCTCGTCGCGCAGTTTCTCGAAGCCACAGGAGCCGCAGACCCATTTGTCGCCCTCGGTCTTCATCATCGAACCGCAGTCGTCACAGAACTCCATTAGCGAATCGAAAGTCGACTGCGACACTTAAACAGCGGGGTTCGGGATCGATCAGGCGTCGCCGTCGGACTGACCGGGCTCGCCGACGGCCTCGATCGGCATCACGTTGTTGAGTTCGGTGTCGAGGTCGTCGGCCGAGCCGAACTCCGCGCGGTCGCAGTCGGCGATCAGTTCGCCGAGGTTGGCCTCGCCGTCGGCGAAGATCAGCGTTACGTCGTCGAACTCGGCCGCGGCAGTCTCCCGCCCGAGAGGGTAGTCGACCCGGTCGAGAGCGTTTTTCACACGGTTGATTTTGATACGGGTTGTCACAGTATCCCTCATGGTTCCACACGACTTAGCCCCTCTGGCGGATTCCCTGACAGGATCGCCGACGAGTCGAACCCGGAACGCCGATATAGGCAGACACGGAACAGTCGGCCGATGAGCCTCACGGACGAGGAGTTAGACCGGCTGGGCGACATCGTCGAACTTCAGCCGACGAAGAACAAGGAGCTACAGGACCGGTGGGGGCTCGACAGCGGCAGCGAGGTCCACCGATATCTGGAGGGCCACCTCAAGGAGTACTACTTCCGGGACGACGACAGCCTCATCCGGTCGACCGCCGAGGCCGTCGAGCTGACCGGCGTCGACCCCGGCGTCGAACCCCCCACGGAGGGACAGGGCACCGACGAGCCGCCGAGTTCGATCCGCGTCTCGACGCTCGAATCACAGGTGTTCGAGACCGTCGCCGGTCCCGACGAGCGCTCCGAGAGCGTCGTCAGCGTGCTCAACGGACTCCGCGAGGCCTACGACGTCGACCCCGAGGCCGGCGACGTACGGCGGGCCCTCCAGAGCCTCAAACGCAAAGGCGTCGTCGAGGTGATCTACCGCACCGTGCCGACGTTCCGGCGCTGTGTCGAGCGAGCGGCGGTCGACGTCGAGACCACCGACGAGTAGCCACTGGCTACGGTAGCGTAGGCAGTGACTACTCCGGGTTCCAGCGGTCGGCACGGTCGGCCAACAGTCGTGTAATCCCTTTTCCCGGTCCGCCCTCGATCGGCCAGCCGCGGGTACGCCACGCCGGCGGCTCGGGTTCGAACTCCGCACAGGAACTGCCGCAGACCGTTGAGGACTGATGCCGGTGTTTGGCCCCACACCACGGCAAAAGGGCTCGGCCTGCTCGGCGCAACTCGAAGTGTCGACAGTCCGGCCGCATCGTCCGATCGTAGGTCCGCCATCCCCGACCGTACGCGCGCTCGGCGAGTTCCAGCCGCCTGTCACCCCGATTTACACCGTCGTCGGCTGCCGAGAGCCGCGTCGGATACCACTCGACGGACGCGGAATCTGCGTCGACACCCCTCTCGAACTCAGTCGTGAGGATCCCTGCCTCGACCGGCAGCGACTCCAAGAGGGCGGGTTCGACCCGTCGACCCGTCGCAGCGGTTGCGACCCACACCTCGTCGGCGAGGCCGGCGTCGACGTCGT
>JAWOEO010000052.1:0-5950 GCA_046482755.1 Halohasta sp.
GTCGGCATCAAACCCACCTACGGGCTGGTCTCGCGGTACGGGATCGTCGCCTACGCGAACAGCCTCGAACAGGTCGGCCCGCTGGCGAACACGGTCGAGGATGCCGCGCTCCTGCTCGACGTGATCGCGGGACCGGACGACCACGACGCGACGACCCACGATCGGGCCGCCGACTCCGAGTACGCCGCGGCCGCCGACGGCGACGTCGACGGCCTCACCGTCGGCGTCATCACCGACCTGATCGAGGGGGCCGACGACGACGTCGTCGAGACCTTCGAGGAGTCGCTGGACGAACTCGAAGCACAGGGCGCGGAGATCACCGAGGTCTCGCTGGACTCGCTGGAACACGCCGTCCAGGCCTACTACGTGATCGCCATGTCGGAGGCTTCCTCGAACCTCGCGCGGTTCGACGGCGTCCGCTACGGTCCCGAGACCGATGCCGACGGGAACTGGAACGACGCCTTCGCCGAAGTGCGGGAGGAGGGCTTTGGCCCCGAAGTCAAACGACGGATCCTGCTGGGGACCTACGCGCTCTCTGCGGGGTATCACGACAAATACTACAAGAAGGCCCAGGACGCCCGCGCATGGGTCAAACAGGACTTCGATGCGGCCTTCGAGGCCGTCGACGTGCTGGCCTCGCCCACCATGCCGGTCACGCCGCCCGCGCTCGGCGAGAGTTTGGACGATCCGCTTCAACTGTACCTGATGGACGCGAATACGGTGCCGGTGAATCTCGCCAACCTCCCGGCGATCTCGGTTCCGGCGGGCGACGTCGACGGGCTCCCGGTCGGTCTCCAACTTATCGGTCCCAAATTCGGCGAGGAGACGATTATCCGAGCGGCGAGTGCAGTCGAGGAGTAGCAGTGTACTGATTCAGAGTTGCTCTTGTATAGTCTGGCGAACCAATATATAGAATACTGACATTGCTACCAACTGGCGTGTAAGAGACAGAGCACGAGTTCAGCAGCGTGTATTTTATATTTGAATGACAAGTTATTAACACGGTCGCCACATACTGGTCTGTCCATGAGGATCCGCGAGACAATACTCGCCTACATCCCCATCGCACTCATGCTTGGTGGGCTGATACTGTTCTTCCTGCCAGCCACTTGGGTCGAACTACCTATAGAAACAAGCACGCTCGGTATGGTCCTGTTTGCACTCGGTATGGTGCTGTTGTACGCCGGTTGGTCCGACAGGTTCGACACCGAATCAGACACGACGGCGGACGACACCGTATCGCATGGCCCGGCCCAAACGACCGTATATGAAGATATGGTAGGCACATATGGCCCTTGGATACTCGTCTCGATCGGCGCTGTGCTAAGTTGGGGACAAATGCGTAACCCAGATAGAGTGAGCCTGGTTGACTGGGCACCGCTCGAACTTCCTTGGGGAGAACAACCGGTAGTTGGGTTTGCCTTGATAGTATCCGGATTAGCGCTATTCGTTCTCATCCATATCGCAATCCCATTTTTCAAGCGCGATTAGTATACAGTGTGGGATTGACCATCAGGCTGGCTGCAGTAGAGCGTGCGATCAGTTCTATGATAGTCCCCCTTCTTCCCAGGGCTCCGTGCGAGAGACGCGCGTTCTATTCACCACTCGCCGTCGTAACAGCCATTGAATAGATCATTCAAGCGACTGACCGATACAGAGGGTGTATGCAGCGCCCAGTTTGTGTCACCTACTAAGGAGTGCAACAGAGCCAAATAATAATATGACGACATGTATAATGGGCTAATATGTGGTCCCCGAAAGAGCTCTCAGCCGCATTCAAAGGTGTTGCTTATCAAAGAATCCGTGATTGGCTCAGACTGCTCAAGTTCGGAGCCTATGTAATCATCTGGATCACCAGCTTCATTCTCATCGGGACTCCCATCGAAACCGCACTTGGTGACAATCACCAGGGTGGCCTTCTGGTGGCAGTGCTAGCAGCGACAGCCATCTTCGTGCTTGTCATATATTTAAAACGAATTGTCTTGATGATGGCCGACTGAGCGATGATACACCGCCGGCTCAGCACAGTGTATTGACTCCGCATCGGATACCGGTAGGTGTGGTCTTACACGGTCGCCGATACTGTTCAACAGCTAACATCAATCGCGTACAAGATACGTGCCCTACATTCAGCAGGTTGTGAGGTACAGTATAGAAACCTATAGGCCTGCACTGCACGAAATCCCCGTACATGGAGAGCTCGAAGATGTCCGCATTCATGCTGAGTATCGTGCTCGGAATCGCACTTGTCGTCTTGGGCGTTGGTGCCTACGTGCTCTCCGACTTTGCGAGTATCACGGCGTTCATTCCAACCGTCTTCGGCGCTCTCATCGCCATTTTGGGTATGGTGGGGCACCGAGGGACGGATCGGCAACGACAGGCTGCCTACGGAATCGGCCTGCTGGCGGTGCTCGGAGTGCTGGGGTCGACACGCGGAATCCCGGACATAATCGCATTGCTAACCGGCGGCGCAGTCGAATCGACTACCGCGGTCGTTTCACAGGGCGCGATGATCGTCATCTGTCTCGTCCTTCTCCTCGCTATGATACAGTTCATCCGCGATACACGAAGTACGACGACTCCCTGAACGATCTGCAGCCGGAGATCCGCTATTCCGAGCGCGCTCGGCTTGGTGTGTGAAACAGACGTTGTTGAGGATGTCGGACACCTAAACGACCGTCGATACCGCCGCTTTTCACAGAGATGGTATGCAAGATACGCGCCGCCCATCTTGCACAACGCGTCCTAACAGAAGTCAAAGAGAACTGTTTCGCTGTATTCGGTACGAGCCTCAGAGCTTTGCGGTCGTTTCCTCGATTGCCTCGGCGTCGACGAAGACGACGACGTGATCGCCGGGGTGGATCTCGGTATCCCCGCGGGGCGTGACGAACCTGTTTGTCCGCGTGATCGCGCCGATAACGACGCCATCTGGGAGATCGGCCGCGGACTCCCGGATCGGTCGACCGGCCAACACGCTGTCGTCGTCGACCTCGATCTCGATGACTTCGGCCTTGTCGGTCTCGATGAGCGCGACGTTTTCGGCCTTCCCGGACTGGGTGAGCCGGGTGATCTCCTCGGCGACGACGACTCGCGGGTTGATCGCCACGTCGATGCCGACCGTCTCGAACAGTTCGACGTACGACGGGGTGTCGATGATGGCGACCGTGCGGTCGGTGCCGAGTCGGCGCGACAGCAGCGACACCAGGAGGTTCTTTTCGTCGCTTTCGAGCGCGGCGACGACGATGTCGGCGTCACCGATGTGTTCGCGTTCGAGAAACTCGATATCCGTCGCATCCGACTCCATGACGGTCGTCTTGGGGAGTTCCTCGGCGAGTTCGCGGGCCCGGTCGGGGTCCTGTTCGATCAGCCGCGGGCTGAACCCGCGGTTACCCAGCAGCCGGGCGACGTGGTAGCCGATCTCGCTGCCGCCGATGATGGCGACCTCCTCGTCGCTGCCGGTCGAATGGTTCGGCGACAGGGCATCGGCGAAGTTGTGGACGCTCTGGGGACTGCCGATGACGACCACCCGGTCGCCGGCCTCGATGACAGTCGACCCGTCGGGGACGATCACGTCGCCGTTCCGGAGCAGGGCTGCGAACGTCAGCGAATCGTACCGGTCGGCCGCCTGGATCGTCTGGTTGGCGACCGGACACGCCTCGCTGATCTCGAACTCGGCCATCTGGACCCGGCCCCCGGCGAAGGGGTCGACGTCCACGGCGGCAGGGAGCCCGACCACCCGGACGATCGACTGGGCGGTCAGCAGGTTCGTACAGACCATGTAGTCGACGCCGAAGGCCCGCTCGGAGCGCTCCCACGTGTCGAGGTATTTGGTCTGCTTGATTCGGGCGATGGTGAACGCCTCGCCGAGCGCGGCGGCAGTCGAGCAGACGACGATGTTGGTCTCGTCGTTGTCGGTGCTGGCGATCACCATATCGGCCTCGGTGATGCCGGCGTCTTCGAGCACGCTCGTTTCGGTGCCGTCCCCGGCGACGGTCAGCACGTCGTAGGAAAACGCGAGTTCTTCGGCGCGATCCTGTCGCTCGTCGACGACCGTCACGTCGTGGCTGCCGGCCAGATCCGCGGCGATCGACTCGCCGACCTGGCCCGCACCGACGATGAGGACTCTCACGAGGCCATCCCTCTCATGGGGCCGCATTGTCCCGGCCCCGGTATATCGTTTCTCATCCCAGCACCGCCCCGGAAGCCGCGCTACTGACACGTAGCGAGCGGAATCCCACCCGTTCACGGGTGGAAGACTGTCAGGGAGTTAGAAAGTATGCAGCCGATCCCGATTCATCCGTCCCGACGAATACCGTGGGTCGACGACGTGCCGTCGGCGGCCGTCGGGGTCAGCGGGATCGCGGCCGGCTCCCAGAGGTTCGTTTCGAACCGTGTCGTCAGCGCTTCGAGCCGGTCGAGCGTCCGTCGGTGGTGGTCGGATTCGATGAACGTCGCCCAGTCGGCGAGCGTGTCGAACTCGAAGCGGAGGCGAACCTCCGGGCTGGCTCCCGTGACGCTCTGTTCGCTCCGGAACCCATCGAGACTCTCGGTCGTAATCCACTGTTCGGCGGCGTTCGAGAGCCACGTCTCGTGGTCCTCCCGGTGCTGGTCGAGGACGTCGTAGGTGACTTCGAACACGTATTGTCGGTAGGGGTTCATGACGAAACACCTCTCCGGAGACTGCCGGTGGCGTCGGCCAGCAGCCCGGCGGGAGGCTACTGGAGGAGCACCTCGCGGGTCGTCCGCGCCAGCGCGGCGTAGAACGCCTCGCGTGTCTCGGCTTCGACCCGCTGCAGGAACGCGTCGGTCCAGACGCGGAGGTGTTCGTCGAGGAACTGGTCGAGCCGGTCGACCCGTCCCTCGTCGGCGAGGTAGGCGGCGAACTCCAGTTCGGTCGCGATGTGGTCCGGCAGGTCCGTGTGGTCCGGCGCGGGCTGGACGCCGAACTCCCGATACCACCGTCTGACCGCGGCCGTCGACGGACCCTCGACCGGGCCGAACCCGTCGTCCTCGCCGTCGCGGTAGACGCTCTCGTAGGGGGGACACGGCGGTCCCGCGGGACCGATGAACAGCCGGGTGTACTCGACGCGGAGGTCGTCGAAGTCGAGCCCGTCGAGATCCCCGACGACCGGCGATAGCTCCCCTTCGTCGGCGACCACGACCAGCCGTTCGGACGGCTCCCGCCAACACGTGGCGAGCACCGCGTAGGTCGCCGTGACGTCGGACTCCAGCCCGTCGTCGACGCTGTCGGCCGTCGGTCCGCGGTCGGTCGCGGTGTCTGTCTTGTTGGTCATGGTTCTTTTTCCCCACCGTCGGTCGCATACGAGTGCTCTCGGTCGGGCTGCTGCATCGGGACGTACCGCATGCCGACGGTGACGATGAGCGCACCGATGGCGATGATCCCGAGGGTGACCACGACCTCGATCAGCGTCGGGGTGTAGGAGCCGGCGGTCGCCCAGATGTCGGTCCCGACACCCGTGTAGGTGCCACCGAGGGAGATCCCCGGCGCGGCATCGATGTTGGCGACCTCGTAGCCCGTGAACACGAGCCGGATCCCCTCGAACATCGTCCCGACGACCGCCAGCGCGCCCGCGGTGACGATCACCGGCACGCGCTTTCGCAACGAGGGGACCGCCAGCATGCCCAGCGGCAGTGCCCCGCCGACGACCGTCCACAGCCAGAAGTACGCCGACTCGCCGATGAGGAAGCTCTCGGTGATCGCCCAGAACCCGAAGTGGTCGGCCCACGCGTGTGGCAGTCGTTCGGCCGCCAGCAGGTAGACTACGTGGAACGCGAGGAAGATCCCGAGCACTTTGCCGAGGCTCGCGAGTTCCTCGCGGTCGACCCGGAATCGTGTGAACCGATCGGCGAGCACGGCGACGACCAACAGGAGGCCGAGGCCGAAAGAGCGCCTTGGCGATGAAGACGGGCGCGACCAGCGGGCTGAACC
>JAWOEO010000234.1:0-19811 GCA_046482755.1 Halohasta sp.
CGCCGCCCCCGGCAAGACGCTCCTGGGATCGGAAAGCCACACCCCGACCCCCGGTGGTCTCGGCCAGCTCGCCATCGGTGCGGGTGGCCTCGACATCGCCGTCGCCATGGGTGGCGGTGCCTACTACGTCGAGATGCCGGAAGTCGTCAACGTCCGCCTCGAGGGCGAGCTCGAAGGGTGGGCCTCTGCGAAGGACGTCATCCTCGAGATGCTTCGCCGCCTCAGCGTGAAAGGCGGTGTCGGCAAGGTCTTCGAGTACACCGGCCCCGGCGTCGAGTCGCTCACGGTTCCCGAGCGGACGACGATCACCAACATGGGGACGGAACTCGGTGCGACCTCCTCGATCTTCCCGACCGACGACCAGACCAAGGATTACCTCGAACGCGTCGGCCGCGGCGACGAGTTCGTCGAGCTCGGCCCCGACGAGGACGCCGAGTACGCCGACGAGATCGTCATCGACCTTTCCGAACTGGAACCGCTCATCGCCACGCCGAGTATGCCCGACAACGTCGTGCCCGTCCGTGAGGTCGAAGGCGAGCGCGTCGAGCAGGTCATGATTGGCTCCTGTACCAACGGCAGCTACGAGGACATCCTGCCCGCGGTAAAGATGCTCAAAGGCAACGAGGTGGCCAAACACACCGAGATGATCATCGCACCAGCATCCAAACAGTCCGCCGAGATCCTCGCCCGGCAGGGCCACGTTGCGGAACTGATGGCTGCCGGTGTCAACTTCTCGGAGGCGACGTGTGGTGCCTGTATCGGTATCGGCCACGTGCCGGCCTCGGATTCAGTCTCGCTGCGTACCTTCAACCGCAACTTCGAGGGTCGCTCGGGAATCGAAGACGACAACGTCTTCCTCTGTTCGCCGGAGGTCGCCACCGCGGCGGCCATCGCCGGCGAGATCGTCGACCCACGGGACCTCGCCGAGGAGTACGACCTCGACGCCCCCGGCATCGAGCTGCCCGAGAAGTACGACGGCTCGAAGGCCGACCTCATCTCGCCCGACGAGGCGATCGACGACGAACTCATCAAGGGCCCCAACATCGGCGATGTGCCGCTGAAGGACCCACTCGGGGATACGGTCGGCGGCGAGACCATCCTCAAGATGGACGACAACATCACGACCGACCACATCATCCCCGCGACGGCGGACATCCTGAAGTTCCGTTCGAACATCGAGAAGCTCTCGGAGTTCACCCTCTCGCGTGTCGACGACACCTTCGCCGAGCGCGCCAAGGAATCCCCCGGCGGCGTGCTGGTGGCTGGCGAGAACTACGGCCAGGGCTCCTCGCGTGAACACGCGGCGCTCTGTCCGATGTATCTCGGCATCGAGGCCGTCTTCGCCCAGAGCTTCGCCCGCATCCACAAGGCGAACCTGTTCAACTTCGGGATCGTCCCGCTGGCGATCGACGAGGAGACCTACGCCAAGATCGACCAGGGCGACGACATCGAGATCGTCGACGACATCGGTGAGGGCGTCCGCAGTGGCGCAGAAGAGTTCACCGTCAGCGTCAACGACGAGTGGGAGTTCACCGCCGAACTCGACGCCTCCGAACGCGAGCGCGACATCCTCGCGGCGGGTGGCAAGCTCTCGTGGACCAAACAGCAGGCCGAAGGCGGCAGCGGCGCGGCTCCGGCCGACGACTGAGCAGCCACCTCACGTTTTCAGTTATTTTCAGCGGGTTAACAGCAGTGCTGTCCCCCAGCATCGTGTTTTAAAAGTACTGGGCTAATCGATCTAATCCGCGTACTCCTTGGCGGTCGTATACGCGTCCTGCAGCTGTTTGAACTCGGCTTCGGTGCCGCCGCGGTCGGGGTGGACCTCCTTGGCCAGCGAACGGTAGGCACTGCGGACCTCGTCTTCGGTGGCTCCGGCGTCCAACCCGAGTTCGTCGAACGCGCTGGTCACCGATCGGTCCGCGGGCGGTCGACGCCGGTCGCGCTCGGGCTCGTCGACCTCGAAGGGAAGCCGACGGCCGAGCTGGGCGATCGGCATCTCGTCCTCACAGAGAACGACGTAGGTCGGGTCCGCTTCGAGGCCGAAAAACACCCGCGGATCGAACGTTACGACGACGTCCCGGTCGGGAAGATAGAAGGCGGCAGTGAACCCCTCGATGTCGGCGTTCTCGACGAACGTCTCGCCGATGGCGTTGAGATACGACCGAACCTCGGCGTGGCGGCGCAGGGTGCCGTCGACCCGGCGGTAGTGCTCGCCGTGGTCGGTGGCGGGAAACAGTCGGTCGCCGAAGTAGAACACCGCACCGACAAACAGCGACGCGACCGCGCCGAGACCGATCCCTAACACCAGCCATCCGGGCAGGGGCGTCAGCGACTCGATAAGCACAGCCGGGTTTGGAGACGAGGGACTAAGAAGCTCTCGGAGCGGTCAGATCACGTCCTCGGCTTTCAGCCCCGCCATCACGTCGTCGACGAGGCTCTCGATGTCCTCGTAGGGGAAATCCTGGTGGCCGTCGAGTTCGGCGGCCAGCTCCATCGCCGAGAGGCTCCGGTCGCCGGCCGAAAACGTCGTCCCCGGACCGCCGGGGAGCGCCGGCACCAGATCCATCTGGCTGGTCACCGGAAACTCGGCGTTCCCGAAGGCCTCGGTGAACTGCTCGCGGAGTTCGGCTTCGATATCGGTCATACTCCCACAAGGCGGGATAGCGATCAAAAACGTTCCGGAACCACAACACACCAACCGGCTCGCCGACACGCCGCTGCAGCCGTGCGGCTACCGCCGGCAGCGAACCAAAGTATTCACTACAGGCGATGACAAACAGACGGTCATGAGCGACAACGCAGTCTCTCGGCGCGGGTTCCTCCGGACGACTGCCGGAGCGACCGCGGCGGCGGGAGCCGCGACAGCCACCGCAGGCACGGCCGCCGCACAGGAAGAAATGCCTGATTTCACCGAACTCTCGGACGTCGACGGCGGCACCGAGGACCTCCGCGGCGAGTCGGAAGTCACCGTCGAGGTCGGCGCGGAGGGCAACGGCGGTAACGTCGCCTTCAGCCCGGCCGGCATCTGGATCGACCCCGGCACGACGGTGATCTGGGAGTGGACCGGCGAGGGTGGCGAGCACAACGTCGAGACGACAGATGGCCCGGCGGAGCTTGAAAGCGAGACCGTCGCCGAGGCCGGATTCACCTACGAGTTCGAGTTCACCGAGGACCACGCCGGCATCACGAACTACCAGTGTACGCCCCACGCCTCGCTGGGGATGCTCGGGGCAGTCGCCGTCGGTGACGACGTCGAAACCGTCGAAACCGGCGATGACGGTGGCGGCGGCGGTGGTGCGCCGCAGATCCCCGACAGCGCCAAGACGCTCGGCATTGCGACCTTCTTCGCCATGGTGTCGACGCTCTCGTTCGCCTTCTTCTTCATCAAGTACGGCGGCGACTACGAGAACGAGTAGGCCGCCGATTTTCGGCTTTTTCGGTTCCAAACGACGTTTCAGACCGTTTCGTCTGCCCTGTGAGTCGACGACATACCGAGGAGTCGACGACACATCTGTGTCGACGGGGCAGTCGCTGTCTCCGTTGTGTTCCGTAGAATTGTGCGTGGGTGCTGTCGTAGAGACAACACCGAGCATCGGTCTGCGGTGTGAACCGCTAACGATGCGTGGGACCGGATTTGAACCGGCGGACCTCTACAGGACAGCGCCCTCAACGCTGCGCCGTTGGCCTGGCTTGGCTACCCACGCTCGTCGTGTGGTTTCTGTCTTTCCGCACTCATTCGTATCCGAGGGTTACTAAAAGGGTTGTCGATTTTCCGCCCCAGTGGGTGAGGGACCCACATCCCACCCCGGTCGACCGACCCCTCGAAGCCCCGGTCGACATCCCAGTCGACGGTCAGTCACGCTGCGGTCGACCGGCCGGACAAACAAACGATTTTGACCGCCCGTCACCAACAGTCAGCGTATGCAACTGGTCTCACAACAGCGGGTGCCACTGCTAACGGCGGTGCTGAGTATCGTCTCGCTCGGACTGGTGTTTAGTGCGGTCGGCGGCGTCGTCCCCGAGTGGCTGCTGCCGCGGAGTCAGACGCTCGTCGACCTCATCCCACACCTCAACGCGGTCATCAGCTTCACCGCAATCGGAACGATCGTCGCCGGGTGGCGGGCGATCAAGCGTGGGGAGGTCGAGACCCACCGCAATCTCATGCTCGTCTCTTTCGGGCTGTTCGGGGCGTTCCTCGTGTTCTACCTCTACCGAGTCAGCATCGAAGGCCCCTCACCGTTCGGCGGCCCAGATGCCGTCTATCAGTTCTTCTACCTGCCGATGTTGGCGATCCACATCCTGCTGGCGGTCGTCTGTGTCCCGCTGCTGTTCTACGTGCTCCTGTTGGCGGTCAGCCGACCGGTCGAGGAGATCTACCGGAGTCGACACCGGAACGTCGGGCAGGTCGCAGCAGTGCTGTGGTTGATATCCTTTACCCTCGGGATCGCCGTCTACGGGCTGCTGTACGTCGTCTACTGAGAATCAGGGGCGGTGCTCGGTCGACTCGTTGGCGGGCTTGTCGTCCGTGTAGACCGCTCGTAGAAGGAGTGCGAACAGCAGCGGCGACAGCAGGGCCGCCGCGAGGATGCCGCCGAAGACGGCCGTGATCTCACCGGGTGACAGCCCGCCGGCCGAGCCGGCAGTGTCGCCGTCGGACCCTGCCGCGCCGGTTTCGTTTGCGGGCTCGTCACCCGTGGTCTCGTTTGCCGTGTCGTCCCCTGTCTCGTTTTTGGCGCTCTCGTTTGCGGCAGGGTCGTCCCCCTCGGCGGACGCGTTCCCGTCGGTTTCGTTGGTGGCCGTGCCGTTCATCGTCGACTCGTTTGCCGACTCGTCGGGCGTCTCGGTCCCGTTGTCCGTGGACTGTGCGGCTCCCGACCCTGCGGCGACGGCGGCGGTCGCCGCGAGGCCGACACAGCCGCGGAGTGCCTCCCGGCGGCCGAGCGTCCGTGGTGTGGTCTGCATACCGGATGCTACGTGTCAGGGGAAATAAGTGCCACTGAAACGGCTTCGCTCAGTCGTCGGCCGCGAACGGTTCGGGCTCGCCGATTGTCGGCCGGTCGACCTCCCGGTCGGTCGTCTCGCCGTCGATGTCGTAGGGGTACTCGCCGGTGACACAGCCCAGACAGAGGTCCTGTCGGTCGTTGTCTAACGCTTCGGCGACCGCGTCGACCGAGAGGTATGCGAGGCTGTCCGCGCCGATCGCCTCGCGGATCTCCTCGACGGACTTGTCGGCGGCGATGAGTTCCTCGCGGGTCGCCATGTTGATCCCCATATAACACGGTGCGAGGATCTGCGGCGAGCCGACACGCATGTGGACCTCCTCCGCGCCGGCGTCGTACAGGAGTTCGATCAGCTGGGTTGATGTCGTCCCGCGGACGATCGAGTCGTCGATAATGGTGACGGTCTTGCCCTCGATGGTACTTTTGATGGGGTTGAGTTTGAGTCGTACGGCGCGTTCGCGTTCGTCCTGGGTCGGCATGATGAACGTCCGGCCGACGTACCGGTTTTTCATCAGTCCCTCGGCGAACTCGACGCCGATGTCGTCCTCGGGCCGGGGTTCGCCGTCGGCGGTCGTCTCGTTGGCAGCATCGGCGTAGCCGGAGGCGAAGGCCCGCCCGGAGTCCGGCACGGGGAGGACGACGTCGGTCTCGATCCCGCTTTCGGCCCAGAGCTTCTCGCCGAGCGTCCGGCGGACGTCGTAGACGAGGCTCTCGTCGATCACCGAGTCGGGCCGGGCGAAGTAGACGTGTTCGAAAAAGCAGTGGGCCGTGTTGTCCTTGTCGACCAGTTGATACGAATCGTAGCCGGAGCCGTCGTTGTCGAGGACGACCAGTTCGCCGGGCCGCACGTCCCGGACGAGGTCGCCGTCGAGGGTGTCGATAGCCGCCGACTCGGATGCAAGCATGTAGCCGTCGTCGAGCTTGCCGATACACAGCGGCCGGTTCCCTTGCGGATCGCGGACGCCGATGACCGTCTCGTCGTGCATGATCGTCAGCGAGTAGGAGCCGTGGATCCGCTCCATCGTTCGCTTGACCGCTCGGATCAAGTCCTCTTCGAGGAGGTTCCGGGCGATGTCGTGGGCGATGACTTCGGTGTCGCCGTCGGAGGTGAAGGCGTGTCCCAGCCCGGCGAGTTCCTCGCGGATCTCGTCGGCGTTGACGAGGTTGCCGTTGTGCGAGAGGCCGAGCGAGCCCGATTTGAACGAGACCGAGAAGGGTTGGGCACAACAGGTGCCGATCGAGCCCTCGGTCGGATACCGGACGTGGCCGATGCCCGTCGACCCGTTGAGGTTGTTGAGGTCGCCCTCGTCGAAGACGTCGCCGACGAGTCCCATGTCGACGTGGCTGTGCTGCTGGAAGCCGTCGTGGGTGACGATCCCCGCGGATTCTTGGCCCCGATGTTGGAGGGCATACAGCGAGTAGTACAGCGGTCGTGCAACGGCACGATCCGACGCAGCGATCCCGACGACACCGCATTTCTCGGTGGGCCCGTCGACTGGGCGGCGCGAATCCCGGCCGTGTTCCATACACACCCGTACTGCATTGGGTGGCTAAAAACCCCGTGTTTGTGCCCTCTCACAGGCGTCTACTCGCCAGTGATATGCACGCTTATGCATATTTGGGCAGCATGCCGGCAGTCATGCTCCCGGTCTGTGGCGAGGCATGGGTGGCCGGCGTCACCGCTGGCGAGTCGGTGTCGGCTGTGAGAAGTAAGCGCGGCGGGTGTCGTCGACGGGACGGCTACTCGCCGTTTTTCGACTGCCACTCGTAGTCGCGTCGTTTGGCGGATTTACCGAAGCCACACGACGAGCAGACTTTTTTGCGGGAGTGGTAGGACTTCTCGCCACAGCGTCGGCATTTGACGTGTGTCGTTTTGTTCTTCTTGCCCTGAGACGGGGTTCCTGCTCCGGTCATAGAGTTATCGAGACGACGTTATCGCCGCGTATAATGGTTGTGTCTTCGACCGAGTCGACCGTCAGATCGCCGAGGGCCTCGGTGTCGGCGGCCTCCGCGGGCGCTTCGAGCACGACGTTCATGTGTTGGTCGTAGCCCGACAGCGTCCCGACGTAGGCGGTGCCGTCCTTCAGCGCGATGGTTACCGTCTCCTCCAGCGACGCCTCGAGGACGTCGAGGGGTCGTCCACTCATACGGTCACTGCCTCCAGTTTCGGTAATAAACGTACCGGAACAGTGCAGTTCGCTCAGGCCGGCTGATGGGTCCCGTGGCGGCGCGAACCGCACGAACCCACGTAGTTTTTAATACCACGCGTCCAACCTCCACCTACCAACACCCGCGGGTAACTGTCGTTCGGCAATCGATCGCCGGCCGACACAGCGGGGCCAGACCGACGCGCGGTACGCCGGGGCCTTGGCCCCTCCACGCGGCATGACGCACGGCGAGCCACGCGACGTGGCCGGGCTGTGCAGGATTCGAAACTATGGAAATCGAAATCGCAACCATTGGCGGCTACGAGGAGGTCGGCCGGCAGATGACGGCCGTCCGCGCAGGCGACGACGTCGTCGTCTTCGATATGGGTCTGAACCTCTCGCAGGTGCTGATCCACGACGACGTCCGCACCGAACAGATGCACAGTCTCGACCTGATCGACATGGGCGCGATCCCCGACGATCGGGTGATGAGCGACCTGGAAGGCGACGTCAAGGCGATCGTCCCGACCCACGGCCACCTCGACCACATCGGCGCGATCTCCAAGCTCGCCCACCGCTACAACGCGCCGATCGTCGCCACGCCCTTTACGCTCGCGCTGGTCGAACAGGAGATCGACGACGAGTCGAAGTTCAGCGTCGACAACGACCTCGTCGAGATGGAAGCCGGCGAGACGATGGCGATCGGCTCCAGCGGGCAGGTCGAGTTGGAGTTCGTCAACGTCACTCACTCGGTGATCGACGCGATCAACCCGGTGCTCCACACCCCTGAGGGCGCAGTCGTCTACGGCCTCGACAAGCGGATGGACCACACGCCGGTGATCGGCGACCCCATCGACATGGATCGGTTCCGCGAGATCGGCCGGGAGGGCGTCCTCGCGTATATCGAGGACTGCACCAACGCCGGCCGGAAGGGCCGGACGCCCTCGGAGTCGGTCGCCCGTGAACACCTCCGGGACGTGATGCAGTCTGTCGAGGACTACGACGGCGGCATCGTAGCGACGACGTTCTCCAGCCACATCGCCCGCGTGAAATCGCTCGTCGAGTTCGCCCAGGACATCGGTCGACAGCCGGTCCTGTTGGGCCGCTCGATGGAGAAGTATTCGGGGACGGCCGAACGCCTGAACTTCGTGGAGTTCCCCGACGATCTCGGGATGTACGGCCACCGGAAATCGGTCGACCGAACCTTCAAGCGGATCATGAAGGAGGGCAAGGAGAATTACCTGCCGATCGTCACCGGCCATCAGGGCGAGCCGCGGGCGATGTTGACCCGGATGGGTCGCGGCGAGACGCCGTACGAACTCGACGAGGGCGACAAGGTGATCTTCTCGGCGCGGGTGATCCCCGAGCCGACAAACGAGGGGCAGCGCTACCAGTCCGAACGCCTGCTGCGGATGCAGGGCGCGCGAATCTACGACGAGATCCACGTTTCGGGCCACCTCCGCGAGGAGGGCCACTTCGAGATGCTCGATGCCCTCCAGCCCGAGCACGTGATCCCGGCCCATCAGGATCTGAAAGGACTCGCGCCGTACGTCGACCTCTGTTCGAGTCTGGGCTACGAACTGGGCCGTGATCTGCACGTCTCACGCAACGGCAACCTCATCCAGTTGGTGGAGTAATGACCCAAAATGCGACCGAACAGCGTGTGCTCGCGGCGATCGCCCAGCGCCGCGAGGTGGTCAACGACGCGATCGATATCGACCTCCCCCAACAGGAGCCCGACCGACTGTACGAGGCCTCCCGATACATTCTGGAGGCCGGCGGCAAGCGGCTCCGGCCGACCGCCGCGCTGCTGGTCGGCGAGGCACTGGCCGACGTCGACGGCGAGGCCGACTACCGATCGTTCCCGACGGTGACCGGCGGCGAGGTCGACCTGATGGCCGCAGCAGTTTCGATCGAGGTCATCCAGTCGTTCACCCTGATTCACGACGACATCATGGACGACGACGACCTCCGCCGCGGCGTCAAATCGGTCCACAACCAGTACGACACGTCGACCGCAATCTTGGCGGGCGATACGCTCTACTCGAAGGCCTTCGAGATCATGGCCGATGTCGGCGGCAAACCCGACAACACCCTCGAAGCGATGCGGCTGCTCTCCTCTACCTGCACCAAGATCTGCGAGGGGCAGTCGCTGGACGTCGCCTTCGAGTCGCGGGACGACCTCGCGCCCGAGGAGTATCTGGAGATGGTCGAGCGCAAGACCGCCGTCCTCTACGGCGCGGCCGCCGCGATTCCGGCGGTCCTGCTGGACGCCGACGAGGAGGTCGTCGACGCCATGTACAGCTACGGTGTCGAGTCGGGCAAGGCCTTCCAGATTCAGGACGACGTGCTCGATCTCACCGTCCCCAGCGAGGAGCTCGGCAAACAGCGCGGCTCGGATCTCGTCGAGAACAAGGAGACCCTCATTACGCTGCATGCCCGCCAGCAGGGCGTCGACATCGACGGGCTGCTCGATGGGTCGACCGTCGAAACCGTCACCGAAGCCGAGATCGACGACGCGGTGGCCGAACTCGAAGCCGCAGGCAGCATCGACTACGCCCGCGAGATGGCCGAAGAACTCACCGAACAGAGCAAGCAGCGACTGGCGGCGCTACCGGACAACGAAGCCAGCGACCTACTGGCTGATCTCGCCGACTACCTGATCTCTCGGGGCTACTGACGGGTCGACGACCGGCGTCGAACGGTTCTATTCCCGAAGATCGTCGACCGCCGCGAGGATCTCGTCGGCGTGGTTCTCCGGGGAGACGCCCTCGAAGGCCCGAGCGATCCGCCCGTCGGGGTCGACGATGTAGGTGTTTCTGAACATCCCATCGAAGGTGCGGCCGAACATGTTCTTCTCGCCGTAGGAGTCGTAGGCGCGGCCGACCTCGCCGTCAGGATCCGACAGAAGGTCGAACTGGAGGTCGTGTTTCTCGGCGAACGCCGCGAGGTCCTCAATTGGGTCGTCGCTGATTCCGAAGACGGAGACGCCGCGTTCCTCGAAGGCGATGAACTGATCGCGGAAGCTCTTGGCCTCGGTCGTACAGCCCGGGGTGTCGGCACGGGGGTAAAAGTAAATTACCGCATACTCGCCGGCAGCATCGGCTAGCGAGACGGTCTCGCCGTGTTGGTTGTCGAGTGCGAACCCGGGGGCCGGTGCGTCTGATTCGAGCATGTCCCCGTTTCGGGGTGGGCGCGCAAGTGGTTGTCCATCGACCGACGCGGTGGGGGCGGCGGTCCGAGTAAACGGTGACTACTATACAACCCCGGGCTGAATGGCGGTGTATGACTGCGAACACCACCGATCGGGGCTGGTTCGCCGATCTCGCCCCCGGCTCGGTCGACGCGGCGCGCGAGGCCATCGAATCGGGGTCGGCCGCCGAGCCCGCCGACTGGCCCCGCCGGGCCGTCGAGGCCGGCTTCGCCGAGAGCGAGGCCGACTACTACGCGTTGCTCCACGAGGCGACCGTCGCCGCCACGCGGGCGGCCGTCGTCGACCGCGAGCGAGCCGACGACAAACAGCTCCTTCACGCGGTGCGGGCGATGGACGACGCCACCCGAACCGCCAACGAACTCGCCGAGCGGCTGGCCGAGTGGGCCGGCACGCTGTTCGACGACCCCGGTACTGGTGTCGCGGCCGCCCGCCAGCTCGCCGACCGCGAACCCGCGAGCCCGCTGGAGGCCCGCGTGATCTCGCTGGCCCAGCGGGTCGACGATCTCGCCGGGGAGGCCGACGAGCTCCGAGAGTTCATCGAACGCGAGGCCCCCACGGTCGCGCCGAACCTCACCGAGATGGCCGGCCCCGTGCTGGCGGCCCGGCTGATCGCGCTGGCCGGCGGGCTCGACACGCTGGCGAAGAAACCCAGCGGCACCGTGCAGGTGCTGGGGGCCGAAGACGCCCTATTCGCCCATCTGGCGGGCCGTGGTAGCTCGCCGAAACACGGGATCATTTACACCCACGAGTACGTCAGCGGTACCCGACCCGAAGATCGGGGTTCGGCGGCCCGCGCCTTCGCCGGCAAGCTCTCGATCGCCGCCCGCGTCGACCACTACAGCGGCGAGCGTCGCCCCGAGATCCACGCTGATCTCGACGACCGGATGTCGACTATCCGCGCCCGTGCGAACGAGGGCGACGATGACGCGGAGGGCGACCGATGACCGACCTCCCGGAGGGTATCCAACGCCGCGAGTTCGACAGCCGACAGCGGCTTGCAACCCGCGGCGAGTCCGTCTACGGGGAGCCAACAGACGGTGACTGGCGGCTGTGGGACGCCGGGCGGTCGAAGCTCGGCGCAATGGTCGAAAGCGGAATGGACGTCGACCTCACGGCCGTCGACTCCGTCCTGTATCTCGGCGCGGCTAGCGGCACGACCGTGAGCCACGTCGCTGACTTCGCGGGGCCGACCTACGCTGTCGAGTTCGCCCCGCGACCGACACGAGACCTACTCGCTGTTGCCGAGGATCGCCCAAACCTGTTTCCCCTGTTGAAGGACGCTCGAAAGCCCGAAACCTATGCGCACGTGGTCGAGACTGAGATTGATTTGCTGGTTCAGGACGTGGCGACTCGCGGACAGGCAGCGGTGGCCGTCGACAACGCCCAGTTCCTCGCCGACGGTGGCCAGCTCTGTCTGGCAGTCAAGGCCCGCAGCGAGGACGTGACTGCCGACCCAGAGACCGTCTTCGAGGCGGTTCGTGAGGAGGTAGCCGCCGCCTACGAACTCGTCGACACCCGACGATTGGAGCCGTTCCACGACGACCACCTCGCCGTCGTCGCGCGTAAACGCTGACTACTCTCGGTGGTAGCACCGAGTAATAACGCTTTACCACTCCCGGATCAGAGCCTCGGGTATGAGTCGACAGGAGTCTGCGGCTGCACAGTCGATCACTGGGAAGCTCTCGGCACTGGGACCGACGTGGCTAGCGGGAGCGATCGCCGCCGGGCCGGCGACGATGGCGAGTCTGGTCGTCGCGGGTGCGAGCTTCGGCTACACCCTGTTGTGGGTCGTGATCGTCTCGGCGCTGTTCGGCGCGCTGGCACAGTATCTTTCGACGAAACTGGCACTGGCGACCGAAGAGGGGCTCGTGGCGACCGTCGAGCGCCGACTCGGCTCCGCGTGGGCGTGGCTGCTTGTCGCGGATGTCGTCCTCGCCGCCGGGTTCGCCCAGCTGATCATCATGAAGACCCTCGCGGACGTCTCGGGGCTGCTGACCGGCGTCGACGCCCGCATTTGGGGCGTCACGTGGGCGGTCATCCTCGCGGCCGGGCTCGCGGGTGGCGGCTACCGGATCGCCGAACTCGGCGCGAAACTGCTCGTCTCGGCAGTCGTGCTGGCGTTCGTCGTCTCGCTGTTCGTCGTGCCGACGGACCTCGTCGCTGCCGCCGGGGGGCTCGCCCCGACGATTCCGGCGGGTATCGAGGGGGCGTTGGTCGCGGCGGGGATCCTCGGCGGCGCGGTCCACATCACGATCATCACGATGCAGACCTACACGGTTCAGGCCCGCGGCTGGACCGCTAACGACGCCGGTCTCGCCCGGTTCGATATCGGCGTCTCGATGCTCGCGGCCTTCGGGATCTTCAGTATCGCAACCTTCCTCGTCGCCGCGGGTGCGCTGTTCGGCACCGTCGACGCCGAGGGGCTGACCGCGGTGGCGGCGGGCCAGGCGCTCGAACCGATCGCCGGCGAGTTCGCTCAGCGACTGTTCCTCGCCGGGCTGCTCGGAGCCGCGGTGTCGACCCTCGGTGGGAACACGCTGGTTCCGCCCTACGTCGTCGCCGACAAACTCGGCTGGAAGACCGAGGTGAGCGACGGCCGCTACCGCTGGTTGCTGGCGGCGACGGCCCTCCTTTCGGCCGCGGGCGCCTTCATCGGCGGCTCGTTCCTCCAGCAACTCGTGTTGGTGTTGGCGGTCGGCACCGTCGGGACGCCCTTTGCCCTCGCGCTCGTGCTCGTCCTCCTGAACGACCCCGAGACCGCCGCCGAGGCGCCGGGACTGTTGCTCAACGCCGGCGGGGTCGCCGTTTTCGGAGTCGCCAGCGTCCTCGCCGGCTCGTTCGTCCGGAGCCAACTCGGCGGCGGCCTGACTCCGCTTTCGGGCGGCGTACTGGCGTTCGCCCTCCTGTTGGGCGTCGCGACCGTCCTGTTAGTCGGCTCCTACTTCCGGACTCGGCTCGGCGGTGGTGGGGTCGCCGTCTCCGAGTAGGCACTGTCTACCGTCGCAGAGAGGCCCGCCTTCAAGGGGTATTTATGAGACCGTTCCATACGGCGGGGTAATGGAGACTGGCGCGTCGGAGCCGTTCACCCGAATGGGAACACTCGGAATCGAAGAGGAGTTCTATATTGTCGACGACGATGGCCGACCAGTCTCGGGAATCGAGGAGCTGATCTACGACTCGGAGCCGCCGGAGATCCTGCAGGACCGGCTGGACCACGAACTGTTCCAGTGTACCATCGAGACCCAGACGCCGCTCATTGAATCGCCTGCCGAGGCCGGGGAGACGCTCCGGGCGGTGCGGGAGGCACTGGTCGACCACGCCGACGCCCACGGCTTTCGGATCGCCGCCGCGGGGCTCCACCCGGCCGCGAAGTGGCGGGAGTTGGAGCACGCGACGAAGCCGCGATACGAGGCCCAACTGGAGCGGATTCAGTACCCCCAACATCGAAACACGACCGCCGGACTCCACGTCCACGTCGGCGTCGACGATCCCGACAAGGCCGTCTGGATCGCCAACGAACTCCGGTGGTATCTCTCGCCGGTGTTGGCGCTGTCTGCCAACTCGCCGTTCTGGAACGGGTTCGACACCGGGCTCGCGTCGGCCCGTGCGAAGGTCTTCGAGAACCTTCCCAACACAGGGGTACCGACCCGGTTCGAGGATTTCGCGGCTTTTCGGCGGTTCGAAGAGCGGATGGTCGAGACCGGCTCGATCAACGATCGCGGCGAACTCTGGTTCGACGTCCGCCCCCACACCGGCCACGGCACCGTCGAGATCCGGACCCCCGACGCCCAGTCCGACCCCGCGGTCGTCGGCGCCATCGTCGAGTACGTCCACGCGCTCGTCGAAGATCTCGCCGCGCGCTACGAGGACGGCGAGTCCACCGACGGGCTCCGCCGGGAGTTGCTCGACGAGAACAAGTGGCGAGCGATCCGGCACGGCCACGAGGCGAGCTTTCTGGAGCGGGACGGCGAGGGCGTCGTCGACCTCGCCGAGGTGGTCGACCGCGAGGCCGACCGGTTCGGTATCGAAGGAATTCGGGACCTGCTCGACCGCCCCAGTGGGAGCCAGCGCCAGCGTGAGCTGCTGGCCGAGTCGGGGCTCGACGCGCTGTGTCGGTCGCTGCTGCTGTAGCGACGTGTCGCCGGTGTGGCGACAGAAATCCTTTTGCCGCCGGCGTCCCGAGTACTGTTGCTATGACAACGGATCCGGACGACGCGACCGACGATGAGGCGGGTGGGGAGTCGACCGACGGCCCGCGGGCCGAACTCCAGAAGACGAAAGCCCGACTCGAAGCCGAAGCCGACCGGGCAGTCACGGAGTTCGACGAGGGGATCGTCGACCTGCTGGCGTGGCTGTTGGACACCGAGACGCGGGCGCGGATCTACGTCTATCTCCGGCAACACCCCCACAGCACGAGCGACGAGGTCGCCGACGGCACGGGCCTCTACCCCAGTACGGTCCGGGAGGCGCTGGCCGAACTCCACGAGGAGGCCACCGTCGACCGGGAGAAACGCGAATCCAGCGGCGCGGGCAACAACCCCTACGAGTACGAGGCGATCGCCCCGAGCGACCTCGTCCGCGGCGTCGTTGGCGAGGTCCAGCGCGAACTCAACACCGTCTTCACGCTCGACGACCGGCTCGGCGGTGACGACGAGGAGGGCGGCCCCATCACGATCAGCGTCGACGACGAGCCAGTCGACAGTGAGGACACTGCTGACGAGGCCGACGAGGTCGACGGGGACGACGAAAACGCCGCCGACGATCGGGAGTAGAGTGCGGATATTTAAGTTCGGGGACCGCTACCCGGCAGTATGAATGTCGCGCTGGGCGGGACCTTCGACCCCGTCCACGACGGTCACCACGCGCTGTTCGAGCGGGCGTTTTCGCTGGGTGATGTGACCGTCGGCCTGACTGACGACGACCTTGCGACCGAAACCAGACACGTCGAGCGATACGTCCGGTCCTACGACGACCGAAAGGCCGACCTCCGGGCCGAACTCGAACCGATCGCCGCCGACCACGGCCGGCGCTTCGAGATCCGGCCGCTGAGCGAGCCGACCGGGATCGCCGTCGAGCCGGGGTTCGACGCGATCGTCGTCTCACCAGAGACGGTCGAGGGGGCCGAACGCATCAACGACATCCGGGAAGAGCGGGGCCTCGAACCGCTCGCCATCGAGGTCGTCGACCACGTGCCGGCCGACGACGGCAAGCGGATCTCGTCGACCCGTATCGTCACCGGCGAGATCGACCGCCACGGCAATCTCACGCCGGAGCGCAGCGGCCGCGAGGCGACCCGTTGACTACCACGTCGGCGGCTGAAACCCGGCGTCGGCCATGATATCCTTCCACCGCGACTGGATGCTGAGTCGGGAGACGTCTATGGCCTCGGCGACGGCGGGCTGTGAGCGCTCCTCGCCTGCAATGAGGGCGGCCGCATAGAGGCTCGCGGCGGCGACCGCCGGCTTCGATCGATCGGCATCGGGCACGTGGGTGAGAAACAGCTCGCCGGCCGTCGACCGGGTCGACTCGTCGAGCTCCAGCTGCTGGCCGGCCTCGTCGATGCGGTCGAGCCACTCACGGTGTTCGAGCCGGTCCCGTGCGCGATACATGGCCGGCGGTTGCCCGCCGAACTAATTGAACCCTCCGGCCCCGTCCTCGCGGCGGAGAACGACAGCTTCTTACCGGGATTGGGGCCTACATACGCCTGCGCGTGGGTAGCCAAGCCAGGAAAAGGCGCAGCGCTTAGGACGCTGTCCCGTAGGGGTCCGAGAGTTCAAATCTCTTCCCACGCATTTTCCGGCTCGAACGAACGTGAGAGCCGTGCAAATTCTTGTAGCGACGACGTGCCGGACCACAGTCGACCGCTGATTCGTCTGCCGTCCGTCAGACGCCGTATTAAACCTTTATTAACAGCGGAACTGTATATAAGCCAATGACCTCCCTCAGCGACGTGCTCGACGGCCTCGTGTCGGACGTCGACGCAGTCTTTCTTTTCAGTCCGAACGGCTCGTTTTACGAGCAGTTCGGCGAGATCGAGAACGTGGTGGTGGTTGGCCCCGAAAACACCGTCGACGCCGAGACGTTCGTCGAACTCCCGATTCCCTTTGCGGACATCCAAGACCGGATCCGGTTCGGCATCGAGGGGGCGATGGACGACGAGCTGGTCGGCGAGGGCGACGTCGTCGCCTGCGTCGGCTCGCTGTTCGCCGACGACGCCGACTTCGTAAGCCGCGTCCGGGTCGACGAGTCGATGCGCTCGGGGATCTACGACCTGTTTACCAACTCCCGTGCGGATCCGGCGGTGATCAGTGACATCTTCGAGGTCGCCCTCGAACTCGGCCGGAAGGGACAGAAGGGCAAACCCGTCGGCGCGCTGTTCGTCGTCGGCGACGCCGGCAAAGTGATGAACAAGTCCCGGCCGCTGTCGTACAACCCCTTCGAGAAGTCCCACGTCCACGTCGGTGACCCGATCGTCAACGTGATGCTCAAGGAGTTTTCTCGACTGGACGGCGCGTTCGTCATCTCGGATTCGGGGAAGATCGTCTCCGCGTACCGCTACCTCGAACCCTCCGCCGAGGGCGTCGACATCTCGAAGGGCCTCGGTGCGCGCCACATGGCCGGCGGGGCGATCACCCGCGATACGAACGCGACTGCCATCGTGCTCTCGGAGTCCGACGGGCTCGTGCGGGCGTTCAAAAGCGGTGAGTTGATCCTCGAACTCGATCCGGAGGCCTACTGACCGATGTTCGGGCCGCTCCAGATCGCCGTCGACGGGATCATCAGCGGCGTTCCGGTCCGGCTCTGGCTGGCGCTTGTCATCCTCGCCGTCGGCGTGCTCGTCGCCTACGGCGTGATGGGCGTCACGAGCCGACTGCTCGACAGGATGGGTGTCGTCGAGACGATCGAGGGGACGAGCTTCGAGCGAACCACAAACGAGTTCGGGACGTCAACCGCCCGAATCATCACACAGCTCAGCGGGGCGTTTACGTTTCTGGTGGCCGTCTTTACGGCAGTCACGGTTGCGGATCTCCGGTTTGCGGACTTGTTTTGGGGCGGTATCGCAGTGTTCCTCCCACAGCTGTTCATCGCGATCGTCATTCTGGTCGTCGGTGTCGTCGTCGCCGACAAGGTCGAGCTACTGGTCTCCGAACGACTCCGCGGGATCAAACTCCCCGATATCGGGCTTATTCCGCTGCTTGCCAAATACAGCGTACTGTTCGTGGCGATCCTGATCGCGCTGAGTCAGATCGGTGTCGCGGTGCTGGCGTTGATCGTCCTGCTAGGTGCGTACGCGCTCGCGTTGATCGTCTTCACCGCCCTCGCCACCCACGATCTGCTGGCCTCCGGGACTGCAGGCGTCTACCTCCTCCTCAATCAACCGTACAGCATCGGCGACGAGGTGACCATCGGCGGCCGACACGGCATCGTCCAGGAAGTCGACCTGCTTGTGACCCGGATCGAAAACGACGGCAAGGAGTACGTCGTCCCCAACCGAACCGTCCTCAGAGACGGTATCGTCCGGGTTCGAGACGCCTAACCCTCGCGGCCCGCGGAAACCGGGCGGACGTGGGTTTTTGTGTCCGGGCCCCATATTTGGGCACGTATGGGTTTCGGAAGCTACGATGAGTCTGAACAGGAGAACCAGAACTTCGATACCGACTTCGACGACGAAGGCCACGACACCGCCGAGAACGTTCACTCGGGGAGCGTCGACTTCGATATCGGCGCGTCGAACGACGAACTGCTGGACAGACTCCAGGAGATGAAGGCCGACGACGAGGCCGAACCCGCCGAGGAGTAGCCGGCGAGTGGTCCCGAAAGCCGGCAGCCGCGCCCTCGGGATCGCCGCCTCCGACGCTGCCGACCGCAGCCAACTGTGCGGCGCGGTGGTCCGCGCCGACCGTGTCGTCGACGACCTCGTTTTTGCGACCTGCACTACCGGCGGTAGCGACGCCACCGCCGCCTATCGCGGGCTGTGGGACCGACTCGACCGCCCCGACGTCCAGTGGCTCCTGCTGGCTGGCGTCGCGCCCGCATGGTTCAACCTCGTCGACCTCGATACCCTTGCGGCCCACGCCGACCGGCCGGTCATCGCCGTCGCCTTCGAGGCCAGCGACGGCCTCGAAACCCCGATCCGCGAGCAGTTCGACGGCGACGAACGCGACCGCCGGCTCGATGTCTACCGTCGACTCCCGCCCCGAACCCGCCTCTCCATGGGCGACGAAGTGGTGTTCGTCCGGGCGGTCGGGGTCGACACCGACGGGGCCGCCGATGTCGTTCGTGCGTTCACACCCGACGGACGCGGCCGGCCCGAACCCTTGCGTGTCGCCCGACTCGCCGCCCGCGCCGCCCGCGAGTGGCTCGACCGGCCGGAAAACACGGAGGGTTAAGCCGCTGCCGGCCCCCTGTTCGCTATGGAGCAGTTCGACGGCATCTGTGTGCAGGACTGCGAGCGGTGTTCCGACCTCGTCGACTCCCGGAGCCGGATCGTCAACGGTGTCGGCCCACCCGAGGCCGACCTGCTGTTCGTCGGCGAAGGACCGGGCAAAAACGAGGACGAGCAGGGCGAACCCTTCGTTGGCCGGTCGGGGAGCGTCCTCGACGAGGCCCTCGGCGAGGCCGGAGCCCTCCGCGAGGAGGTTCGGATCACCAACTGCGTGCGGTGTCGACCGCCGGAGAACCGCGATCCGACGACCGAGGAACTCGCCAACTGTCGGGAGTATCTCGACAGCGAAATCGCGGCCGTCGACCCGAGTGTGGTCGTCACCCTCGGCAAGGTGCCGAGCGAACACCTGTTGGATCGCTCGGTCGGAATTACCAGCGAAGCGGGATCGGTCGTCGACGCCCGCGTCGCCGACCGCAGCCAGCGTGTCTTACTCTCTGTCCACCCCGCCGCCACGCTCTACGACCGGAGCCAGCGGGCGACCTTTTTCGAGACGATCGCCGAGGCGGTCGACCTCGCTGGCCTCGGCGATGGCGGCGGCAGCGGCGACGGCCAGTCGCGGCTGGGCGAGTTCTAGCGGATCAGATCTGAATCGACACGATCGAGAACAGATCGACGGTCTCGGTACCCAAATCGAAGAGGGCGTCGACTGGCTTGCCGTCAAGAGCAGTTTGTGCCCATTGGACCTCTTGGAAAGCCAAGACCCTGAAGGCAAGCCAGAGATTAACGAAAAACGCGAGAGCAGCGAGCAGCCGCGAGATTGCGAGAAGTCTCTTGAGAAGTGGGATCGCAATTGCTACCACGAAAAGAACTGAAAGAGCCGCAACGAGCGAGCTAACGCTGTCCGTATCGACCATCCCACGCGATGCGAAAAACAGGAATCCGACGGCTGCGATGAGAAGGAATCCCCACACGATCAGGCTGAGCAGTCGCATTCCTGTGCCTGAACTAGCTGGCTGATCCGGTATCTCATCGTGTGTCCACGGGTTCTTCATGGAGACAATCTC
>JAWOEO010000319.1:0-13137 GCA_046482755.1 Halohasta sp.
TGGACATCAGCGTCGAAACCTTCCGCGGCAGGGTCCAGTTGAGCGGCTTCGTCGATTCGCGGGAGTCCGCGGACAAGGCCGTCTCTGTGGCCGGCGGTTTCCGGGTCGACGACGTGGCCGAGGGCCTCGCGCTCGTCGAGTGGGTCCGCGAGAACGGCGAGGAACTCCGGAAGGCCGCCGAGTCGACGACCAACCACGGCGAGCTCCAGGAGGTCACCCCATACGTCGTCGGCAACAACGTCTATCTCCGGTTCCGCTACGATACAAAGGACGCGATGGGGATGAACATGGTCACCATCGCCACGAAAGCGGCCTGCGAACTGGTCGAAGCCGAGACGTCGGCCTCGCTGGTCGCGCTGTCGGGCAACCTCTGTACCGACAAAAAACCCGCCGCGATCAACGCCGTCGAAGGGCGGGGTCGGTCCGTGACCGCCGACGTGGTCGTCCCGCGCGAAGTGGTCGACGCCAAACTCCATACGACGCCTGACGCCATCGCCGAGATCAACACCCGGAAGAACCTGATCGGCTCGGCGAAGGCTGGCTCCTTCGGGTTCAATGCACACGTCGCCAACCCCGTGGCGGCGATGTTCCTCGCCACGGGCCAAGACGAGGCCCAGGTCGTCGAGGGTGCGAACGCGATCACGACCGCCGAAGTCACCGACGACGGTGATCTGTACTTCTCGGTCTCGCTGGCCAGCCTCGAAATCGGCACTGTCGGCGGCGGCACCAAACTCCCGACCCAGTCGGAAGCCCTCGACATCCTCGGCGTTCGCGGCGGCGGTGACCCGGCTGGAAGCAACGCCGACGCGCTCGCGGAGGCCATCGCAGTCGGCTCGCTGGCTGGCGAACTCTCGTTGCTCGCCGCGTTGGGTTCGCGGCATCTGTCGAGCGCCCACGAGTCGCTCGGTCGGTAGCTCTACTGCGGTGTTCCAACCATAGCGTCTGTGAAAACTACTGTTTGTGCTTGCGGAGCGTTAGGAACCTGCGGCGATGAACCGCCGCCATATCCGGGACCGCTCAAACCCAATCAGTAGGATCCCGACAACGCACAGCCCGTAGACGATCCAGTCGACAGAAGTCGATGTCTCCCCAATCACGAGTATGCCAACGGTCGCTACAGAGAGACACAGGTGTCCTGCGGCCTCGGTCGAACGATGTTCGGTCCAGTAGGTCGAGGCGGCGATCAGTAGATTGCCGAACGCGATGAGGAGGAGGCCCAGCACCGCCACTGAAACACCGCCGACCGTCTCGATATCGAGGGAAAGTAACACGGCCGAAAGCCCAATCAGTACAAAGACGATAACAGCACCGACGGAGAGTGTAGACTCCCGGTCCGTATACGGCTCCAGTGAGAGAAACACGACTCCTCCGAAGAAGCCGTCGATACCGCCGATGACCATGGCAATGACGACGATTGCAAGAAGCTCCGATCCCGTCAGATACCACAGCCCGCCAGCGAGGGCGAGACCCCCCGCGATCGACGCGCCCAAGACACCGAGTCTCCGCATGCATGTGACAACAAAGATATGAAAAATAAGTATTACGGCTGTAACTACAACAGCCGGTACCGGCCGGCGCTTTCGGAGGCTTCGCCCCGTCGACACAGTTTTTCAAGTAGTTCAGCGGCCTTCTCGGCTGGAACGCCGCGCTCGCTGGCGTAGTCGACGATCTCGGCCTCGGTCGGCCGGTCGTCGCCGCCGGCCGCGTCGACGGCCTCTCGAACGATCTCGTCGCGGGATTTCGAGCCGCCACCCCCGTGGTCGCCGGCCGCGGCGATGTCGTCGGCGTCCAGCCCCGCGGCTTCGAGGTATTCGTGATCGTCGACCACCGGCTCGTCGGTCCGAGCTTCGAGATCGGCGACGTGGTCGACGTCGGCGAACGCGTCGGATGCGCCCTGTTTCTTCGCGAGGAGTGCCGACCGCGCCTGCTGGGCGGCGCTCCGGTCGTCGGACTCGAAGAGGCGCTTGAGATTTTTCGTCTGATGGGTCTTCCCGCAACGTGGACACTGGGCTGTTTTCGAATCCCGTGGGTCCGACAGGAGCCACAGCATGCTGCAGTTGTTGCAGCCGACGACCGCGTACATGATCGGCCGTTGTCGGCGCTGGTATTTATACCGCCTGACGAACGGGCTCCCAGTCGGCACCGCTTCCGGAGGGGTCTGAACACGGGTGCTTATACTCGTGAATCCCCTCTAGAATGTATGGTCGACCAGTCGAACCTCCCCCGAACGGACGACGAGTGGAAAGCGCAACTCAGCGACGAGGAGTACCGGATCCTCCGGGAGGAGGGCACCGAACCGCGCGGCACGTCGGAACTCCTGAAAGTCGACGATGACGGCGTGTTCCGCTGTGCGGGCTGCGGACAGGTGCTGTTTACCAGCGACGAGAAGTTCGGCTCTGGCACTGGCTGGCCGAGTTTCTACGATCCGGCCGACAGCGACGCCGTCGAAACCCGGCAGGATCACAGCCACGGCATGGTCCGAACCGAGGTGGTCTGTAGCACCTGTGAGGGCCACCTCGGCCACGTCTTCGACGACGGCCCCAAACCGACCGGCAAGCGCTACTGCATCAACGGGATCGCGCTGGATTTCGACGACGAATAGCAGCCACCACCCCATGAGTCCAACCCCATCCGCCATCGAGGCATACGACCGGCAGGCCCCACCGCAGGAGTCGACCGAAACCGCAACGTTCGCCCTCGGCTGTTTCTGGGGGCCCGACGCCCGGTTCGGCGCGCTCGACGGCGTGGTCCGCACCCGCGTCGGCTACGCCGGCGGGACCACGGCCGACCCCACCTACCACGACCTCGGCGACCACACCGAGGCGTTTCAGGTCGACTACGACCCCGAGCAACGGTCGTTTCAAAGCCTTCTCGGGTTGGCGTTTCGGGGGCATGACCACACCCGGCAGCCCGCAACGACGCAGTACCAGCACATCGTCTTCGCGTCGACGGCCGCACAGGCCGACGTGATCGCGTCGTATCTCGATGCTCGCGGGCTCACACGCGAGGGGATCGCAACACGGGTCGAACGGCTCTCGGGGTTCCATCCCGCCGAAGCGTATCATCAAAAACACAGCCTCAGGGGTCGACAGTCCATTCTACAGGCCTTCGAGCAGGCGGGCTACGACGATGTCGACCTGCGGGAGTCGCCCGCGGCGGCCAAACTGAACGGCTACGCTGCGGGCCGAGACCTCCCCGAGGGTCACGACCTCGGGGCCTCGACGGACCGAACAGTCCACTGAGTCGGCGTGGGATCGACGACCAAACGCTCTCGTAGGCGTGTCTGTCGACATATGTGACAAAACGTTGAATCGTATTCGCGTGGACGCATCAGTATGAAGATAGCCGACGTCACGACCGTCTCAGTGCTCGGAGCCGGGAACATGGGCCACGGGATCGCCGAAGTGGCCGCGCTGGCGGGCTACGACGTGACGCTCCGCGACATCAACGATGAACTCGTAGAGGAGGGGTACGAGGCCATCGAGTGGAGCCTCGACAAACTCGTCGAAACCGATCGGCTCACCGCCGAGGAGGCCGATGCAACCCGCGACCGGATCGAGCCGGTGGTCGAGGTGGAGGCCGCAGTGGCCGACGCCGACGTGATCATCGAGGTCGTCCCCGAGGTCATGGAGATCAAAACCGACGTGTTCGGCGAGGTCGCCGATTACGCCCCCGAGGACGCCGTCTTCGTCACCAACACGTCCAGCCTCTCGATCACCGACATCTCGGAGGCCACCGACCGACCCGAGCGCTGCTGCGGGATGCACTTCTTCAACCCGCCGGTCCGGATGGAGTTGGTCGAGGTGATCGCCGGTGACCACACCAGCGAGGAGACGCTCGCACTCGTCGAGGACCTCGCTGAATCGATGGATAAAACGCCAGTGCGGGTCCACAAGGACAGTCCGGGCTTTATCGTTAATCGGGTCCTTATTCCGTTGCTCAACGAAGCCGCGTGGCTCGTCGAGGCGGAGACCGCGACGATCGCCGAGGTCGACGCCACAGCCAAATTCGACATGGGCCTGCCGATGGGTGCGTTCGAACTCGCTGACCAGATCGGCATCGACGTGTGTTACCACGTTCTGGACCACCTTCAGGCGACAGTAGGGGATGCCTACCGGCCCTGTCCGCTGCTCGCCGCGAAGGTTCAGGCCGACGCGATCGGCCGGAAGGCCGGCAGCGGGTTTTACGACTACGACGACGGCGGGGTCGACATCCCATCGGATGCCGGCCGGGGAGCGATCGCCGACCGCCTGCTGGCAGTGATGGCAAACGAGGTCGCAGGGCTGATCGAAAGCGGGGTGGCCGAGGCCGAAGCCATCGATCGGGCGATGCGACTGGGGGCGGGGTTCCCGGAGGGGCCGGCGACGATGGCCGACAACCGAGGGCTGGAGCCGCTGGTGGCTGTGCTCGACGAACGGTTCGTGTCGACCGACGAACCGCGGTACGAGGCGGTCGACTATCTGCGGGAGGTGGCCGCGGCGGATCGGGGGTTCTATGCCGCCGGCGACGACGACGAGCATATGGACTTCGAGACGATTCGGGTCGACCGGGAGGGACGAATCGGGAAGATCGTCCTCGACCGACCGGACCGGATGAACACGATCAGTGCCGAGCTACTGGAGGAACTGGCGGCCGCAGTTGAAGACCTCGATGCTGACAGCGAGGTGCGGTGTCTCCTGTTGTCGGGTGCGGGCGACCGGGCGTTCTCGGCCGGAGCGGACGTTTCGGGGTTGGGCGAGGACCCCGACGCACTGGAGGCGATGGAGTTCTCACGAACCGGCCAACAGACCTTCGGTACCCTCGAAGCCTGCGACACGCCGGTCGTCGCCGCCGTCGACGGCTACTGTCTCGGCGGCGGGATGGAACTCGCTGCCTGTGCGGACCTCCGGATCGCCAGCGAGCGCGCCGAGTTCGGCCAGCCGGAACACACCCTCGGGCTGCTGCCGGGGTGGGGCGGCACCCAGCGACTCAGTCATCTGATCGGCGAGAGCCGCGCAAAGGAGATCATCTTCACCGGCGACCGGTTCGACGCCGAGACGATGGTCGACTACGGCTTTCTGACGGAGGCCGTCGCGGCCGACGAGCTCGAGGCGGCGGCGATGGATCTCGCCGAGAAACTGGCCGCCGGGCCGCCGATCGCCCAGGGGTTCACCAAGCGGGCGATGCTGGCCGGCCGGGACGACATCGAGGCCGGACTGGAAATCGAGGCCCAAGCCTTCGGCCTGCTGGCGACCACTGATGACCTCCAAGAGGGGCTGCGGGCGTTCTCGGAGGACGACGACCCCGCGTTCACCGGCGAGTAAGTCGACACTCGCTGTTCGGTGTGGTCTGCGAGGACGACACACGGGGCGGGCGATTGATGAGATTTATATGTCCGTACTTCCTCGACTGAATTGCAGCGCTCGATTGGTGTAGTCCGGCCAATCATCTTGGCCTTTCGAGCCGAGGACCAGGGTTCAAATCCCTGATCGAGCATTGCAGTGAGCCGCACGCTGTGTGGCGAACGAAACGCACCGAGAGAGGGATTTGAGCAGACGAGTCGCGCGCAGCGAAAGCGAGCACGTCTCGGCGAGTTCAAATCCCTGATCGAGCATTCTCTCAGCGCTACGTCGACCAGCCGCTGCTCCGGCGAGCCAAAGTGACTTTATTCGTGCCGTGTGAAAGCTAGCCATGACTGGCGAGGAGATCGACGACGTCGACCGGGCGATTATCCATGCACTACAAGAGGACGCCCGCAACATGTCTTCCGGCGATATCGCCGAGCGGACCGGCACCTCCGACAGCACGGTCCGCAAGCGGATCCAGCGGCTCGAAGCCGACGAGATCATCAAGGGCTACAGCGCCGACGTCGACTACGAGCGCTCGGGGTATCCGCTCCGGATGCTACTGTTCTGTACCGCGCCGATCTCCGAGCGCGGCGAGTTGCTGCCGGAGATCCTCACCATCGACGGCGTCGTCTCGGTCCAGGAGTTAGTCACTGGTGATAAGAACCTGCTCGTGACCGCCGTCGGGGAGTCCGACGGCGACATCACGCCGGTCGCACAGGAGTTGCTCGATATGGGACTGACCGTCGCCGACGAGGTGCTGGTCCGGAGTCACGAGACGACCCCCTTTGGCTCGTTCGCCCCCGAGTAACACCGACTACAACACGACACGTTTTACGTCGAGGCCGGTCGCCCGACGGACCACCGCACTGAGGGGGTTTTCGGTCCCCGCGAGGTTGTCCGAGTCGCCATCCAAGACGAGTAGCGCCGCCCGTCGACCCGGCTCGATCAATCCGTAGTCGAGGCCGGCGACCTCCGCGCCCGCTGTGGTCGCCATCCGCAGGACCTCGCGGTCGGTCACGTCGAACGTCGTGGCCGTGTAGGCCATCTCCCGAAACATCGACGGGCCGTTGAGCATCACGTTGTCCGTTCCGAGGGCGACCGTCGTGTGATCCAGCAACTCGCGGAGCGGCGGTCGACCCACCTCGAGGACGTTGTTGGCCCGCGGACAGGCGACGATCGGAACCGACTGTTCGGCGACCCGGTCGAGGTGGTCGGCCTCGGCGTGGACCATGTGGACCAGCAGGTCGGGCTCTAGATCCAGCGCCGGGTGGATGTCGGTGGGGTCGGGCTCGCCGGCGTGGATGGCGAAGGGGGCTCCGGTTTCGCGGACCGCCTCGCGCTCAGCGGTGAAATCGGCGTCGTTCGCGCCGCTCGCGCCGAAACCGTCGGCGACCGCCAGTACGGCGGGGTCGTCACTCCCGAAGATGAACGCGTCGACGTCCCGGTCGGCTTCGGCCGCCCGGAGCGCCTCGGCCCCCGCGAGGCCGAACTCCCGGAAATCGAGGAACGCCGCGGTGCCGGTCTGCCGCATGAAATCCATCGTCCGGCCCATCGCGTCGACCTGTTCCTCGCGGCTCGCGGCAGCCAGCCGACGGTGTTTCCGGCTGTCGGGTGGGGCGACCGCCTCGTCCAAGGAGAGCCCGACGGCGGCGTCCTTGGCGACCGAATCGCCGATGTGGGTGTGGGCGTTGACGAACGCGGGCAGGATGATGTCCGTCGACTCCGTGGCAGTCTCTTCGACGGCCTCGATTCGCCCGTCGTCGATTACCACCCGGCCCGTTATCGGTTCGAACGTTGTCCCGGCGAGGACGGTCCCCTCCAACTGTTCCATACGTCGATGCGGTGGGTGGCCCCAATAGGCGTTTCCATCCCTTCTCGTTCGACACTCACGCGATCCTGAACAAAGACTATAATGTTCTTTCGTGCGTATTTTATCGAACGATTTGGGAGGATAAAAGGATTTAATAGACAGTTCGTTCGTAGTAGTGGGTGACGACGACCGGCCTGCGCCGATCCCGAACTGTGGTCGCCGGGATCGCAGGCCGTCGACGGACCAACCGATGACAGCACAAGACAAGTTACCGACGGTAGGATCGCTTCCGAACGGGTCGCCATCGACAGGGCCGCTGCCGGCGGTGCTCACGCGGCTCGTCTGGCTGCTGTGGGTCGCCACCCTCGGAGTGGTCGGCCTCCGGCTGTCGACCGACGCGAGTTGGTCGCTGGGCGGCGTGATCACCGTCGACGGCCTGACGGTCGTGATGTGGACGGTCGTCGCCTTCTTCAGCGGGATCGTCCACAGCTACGCCCGCCGGTATCTGGCCCCCCACGACGGGCTCGACCGGTTTCTCGCTACCGTCTTCGCGTTCACGCTGGTGGTGATGGTGTTGGTCGCCGCCGACCACGTCGTCCTCTTCGGGCTGGCGTGGCTGGCGATGGGACTGGTCATGGCCGAGTTGATCGGCCACGTCGACGACTGGCCCCAAGCGGGAGCCGCCGCGGCGATGGCCCGCCGGTACTTCGTGGCCAGCAGCGGCCTGCTGGCGGTGGCGCTGGTGGTCCTGTGGACCGCGACCGGCGCGTCGACCGTCTCCGGCATGGTGGCGGCGGTCGGCTCGGTGTCCCAGCCTCTGTGGTTGCTGGCCGCGACGGCACTGGTCGGGGCGGCGATGATCCAGTCGGCGCTGGTGCCGTTCCATTCGTGGCTGCTGGCCTCGATGACCGCCCCAACTCCGGCCTCGGCGCTGATGCACGCCGGCTTCGTCAACGCCGGCGGCGTCCTCTTGGTCCGTTTTGCGCCCGTGGTTTCCCTCGATGCCCGGTTCATGCTGGCGATCGTGGTCGTCGGCGCGGCCAGCGCCCTGTTGGGCAAGCTCCTGAAGTCCGTCCAGCCCGACATCAAGAGCCAACTCGGCTGCTCGACGGTCGGCCAGATGGGCTTTATGATCATGCAGGCCGGCCTCGGCTTCTTCGGCGCGGCGATCACCCACCTCGTGCTCCACGGCTTCTACAAGGCCTACCAGTTCCTGTCGGTGGGTGAGGCGGTCGACCGGGCGAGTCCGGACGCGGCCACCCACAGCCACACCTCGCTGGGGCCGGTCGGCTTCGTCGTGACCGTGCTGACGGCGGTTGCCGGCGGCGTCCTGTTCGCCGTGCTGACCGGCAAGGGGACGAGCCTCGACAGTGGGCTCATGTTGAACCTGCTGGTGGTGTTGACCGCGCTGCACGCGACCCGCAACGCGCTCGCGACCACCGGGGCACCGGCGACGCGCCGGTACGGCATCATTCCGCTGGTGTTCCTGCCGGCGATCGGTCTCTATGCGGCGGCCTACACCGCGATCACGGCCGTGATGGCGGGGCTCCCGATCGTCGCGGCCCCGGCGGAGTTGACGGTCGTCCACGGCGTGGTCGCGGTGGCCTTCGGGGTCGCCTACATCGCCATCGAGACCGGCCTCTACAAGCACAGCCAGCGACTGTACGTCGCGCTGGTGAACGCGACCCAACCCCCCGCGGAGACGATCCTGACGGCGACGGAGGACTACAATGAGTACTGATCAGATCCACGACAGCATCGAACAGGCAGCAACCGCGGTCGGGGCGGCGTGGCCGCTCCACTCCTTTGTGACCGCCAACCCGCTTTCGGGGTTCGAGGATCGGCCGTTTCACGAGGCCGCCGCCGAGGCCGAGCGACTGTTCGGCAGCGACGGCTACCCGGAGCCGGCGGTGTTCCGCCGGGCGTGGGAGGCCGAGTCGATCGACCCCACGGTGCTCGACGAGACGCTGGCCGACCACGGCTACGACGCCGCGCCGGCCGAGCTACTCGACCGCATGGCCGAGGCCGACCCCGAGCCGACCCACCCCGCCCAACAGCCCGTCGACAGGGTCCTGACCAAGTGGCTGGCGGCGTTCCTCGACGAGGGGCGCACCGAATGGCCGATGCCGAACCGCGAGCAGGGGTTTTACGAGTCCTTCCGGACGGTCGCCCGCCACGACCGCGAGCTTCCGACCGACGGTGAGCTCCCCGCCGAGCCGATCGCGGCCATCGAGGCCGTCGTCGACACCTACCCGGCCGATCGCTGGGAGACGATCTTCGAGTACCACCTCACGGCGCTGCCGGGATGGACGGGGCTGCTCAAACAGCGGGCCGACGGCGGCGACGACTGGCAGTCTGCCTACCCGATCACCCTCACCGACTACCTCGCCGCACGTCTGACCGTCGCTGACCTGCTGGATGTGTCCGTCGCCCCGCCAGCCGGCTGGGAGTCCACCGTCGGCCGCGATGTCGACGCCGGCGACGTCCCGCTGGCCGAGGTCTGGCTGACCGCGTGGGAGCGCAGCTACCGCGGCGAACTCGTCGGCGCGGTCGCCGACGCCAGCGCGTCGCTGGCCGACACCGACGACGAGGAGCGACCGGCTGCCCAACTCGTGTTCTGTATCGACACGCGCTCGGAGATCATCCGCCGCCACATCGAGTCGACCGGCGACTACGAGACCCACGGCTACGCCGGCTTCTTCGGCGTGCCGATGCGGTATCAGGGGTACGACACCGAGGCGGGCGTCGACGCCTGCCCGCCGATCGTCGAGACCGAACACCGTATCGTCGACCGCCCGACGGGCGACTGCGAGGCCGCCCACCAGCACCACGACCGCTGGCAGGGTACCGTCGAGATGGGCGAGGCGGTCCTCAAATCGTTGAAGGCAAACGCCGCGACCGCCTTCAGCTTCGTCGAGAGCGCGGGGGCTGGCTACGCGGCCGCTCTCGCCGGCCGGACGCTGGTCCCCGACCGCCTCGCGGCAGCGCTCGAAGCCCTCACCGAATCGCCCCACGCCCACGAGTTCTGCGAGCCCACGGTCGACTACAACCCCGACGGGGTCCACGAACTCCGCGAGGGGCTCACCCACGACGAGAAAGTCGAGTACGCCGCGACCGCCTTCGAGCTGATGGGTATCGAGCGGACCGCCCGGCTGGTCGTCTTTACCGGCCACGCCAGCGAGACGGCGAACAACCCCTTCGGATCGAGCCTCGACTGTGGGGCCTGTGCGGGCAGCCCCGGCGGGCCGAACGCCCGCGTGCTGGCGACCATCTGCAACGACACGGCCGTCAAAGACGAGCTCCGCGCCCGCGGGATCGACATCCCCGAGGATACCGTCTTCGTCGCCGGCGAACACACCACGACGACCGACGACGTCACCCTCTATGCCGGGTCGGTCCCCGAGAGCCACGCCGCCGACCTCGACCGACTCCGAACCGACCTCGCTGCGGCCCGCGAGGCGGCCGCGACCGAACGCGCCGACGCACTGGGAGCCGACGATGCAGCCGACGTCGACCGCCGGGCAGCCGACTGGGCCGAGACCCGCCCCGAGTGGGGACTCGCCGGCAACGCGGGGTTCGTCATCGGGCCACGCGAACTCACCGCCGGCTGCGACCTCGACGGCCGGTCGTTCCTCCACTCCTACGACTGGTCGACCGACGTCGACGGCGAGGCGCTCGAAACGATCATGACCGGCCCGATGGTCGTCACCCAGTGGATCAACACCCAGTACTACTTCGCGACCGTCGACACCGCCGCCTTCGGCAGCGGCTCGAAGGTCACCCACAACCCGGTCGGCAACGTCGGCGTCTATCAGGGCAACGGCGGCGACATCCTCACCGGCCTCCCCCTCCAGTCGGTCGCGGGCCCAGACGGCGACCCCTACCACCAGCCGCTCCGCCTCTCGACGGTGATCCACGCCCCCGTCGACCGCGTGACCGAGATCCTCACGACCCACGAGGAGGTCGCCGAACTGCTGGACAACGGCTGGCTCTCGCTGACCGTGGTCGACCCCACGCAGGACCACCGCGCCTTCGAGTACGTCGGCGACCTCGAATGGACGCCGGTCGAGGAACCCGAGCCGTCCGCGGCCGAACCCGCACCGGCGGTCGCGGCCGACGACTGAGGCCGCTACTCGGGGCGGCCGTCACAGCAGACCGTATAGGTGGTGTCGCTCGAAAGCAGTCTCCGGCACCGAGCGAGCAGGGCGTCGGTCGACTCGTCGGGGCCGAACTTCCCCACCGTCTCGCCGCCGACCAGCAGCGTGGTGATCCAGTGAGTCGATTCGTCCGGCCCCTCGCGCTGTTCGAGATCGAGCGTCCGGTCGGCAAGGGCGATTCGGTAGCCCTCGCTCGTCTCTGCAAGCGTCGGGTCGACGTTCTCGCCGAACGTGTCGGCGACGAGAGCCGCGAGTCGGTCCCCAAGGGACGAGTCGACAGTCATACCCACTGGTTCGTGTCCGTGACTCATAAAAGCTCAAGCGTGGGCCGGTCGACCCGTTCCATATGTCCGACCGACTGCTCTCAGTCAACGCCTACACGACGCTGGATCTGATCGATGGCGAGGCCGAGGGCCACGAGTTCACCGAATCGGCCTACGCCGTCGTCAACGCCACCGCGCCGCGCAAACGACCCGACCACGTGAAACTGGAGTTGGAACTCGACAACGCCGAGTTGGAGCACCTGCCGGCCCACGCCGACCGCGTCCGGCTTACACCGGAGCAGGCCCGCGAGCTGGCCGCCGAACTGGAGAAATACGCCGCTCGCGTCGAGGACCACCTCGACGACAGCGGCGAGGACGACGGCGAGGCTTAGTCGGGTTCCCAGTCGACGCGTTCGCGCCACTCGTCCTGTTGTTGGCTTTCGGTGATGTGACGGTGGCCCTCGGCGATCTCTCTCCGCACGCGGTCGTCGAAGTCGGTGATCTCCGAGAGGAAGCCGTGGCGGAACGTCTCGACGACTTCGTAGGTCCACAGGTCGTCGACCGCCCCCGACGGCAGGTGTTTCTCCCGGAGTTCGTCGGCGTACTCCTCGTGGCCTGCCTCACGGAGGGTCGACTCGGCGCGGGCGAGCTTGTCCATCGCGTGGCCGACTTTGTGGTGGAACGCGATCAGGTCACCGAACCCCTGATAGATGTGTTCGGTCGCATGCTGGATGTCATGCAAGGCTTCGGTTTCGGCCGCCGAAAGGTCGGGGTCGTCGTGGTCAGCCATGGGCTGGTCTTCGGGCTTGCGGGCTAAAGGAGTGATTCAGGAATTCGAAGTGGTCGGCGGGGTCGACTACGTTCTCAACACTCGACCGTCTCGCCCAACTCCGGAGCGTGTGCGTCGTAGCCGTCCTCACGCAACTCCTCGGCGAACGCCGCACAGGAATCGCCGTGGTTCACCAGCACCGTCGACCCTTTATACGCACTCAAAAACTCTCGCAGCCCCTCGTGATCAGCATGGGCCGAAAAGTCGAACAGATCAGTCTTGGCCGAGACCGGATAGATCCCACCGTTGAGTTCGCAGCGTCCCGTCTCCAGGAGCTCCCTGCCGGGGGTCCCCTCGACCTGATACCCAGTTAACGAAATCCGATTCACCGGATCGGTCCGAATCTCGGGGATGTAGGTCATCGCCGGGCCACCGCTCAACATCCCGCTGGTCGTCACGATCACCGTATTCTGGTCGGCGATCCGCTTGCGCTGGCCGTCCCGTCCCGTCACCTCCCGTGCATGCCGGGCGGCCCGCCCCAGCGCGTCGGCATCGCGGACGAACTCGGGGTACTGCCGTAACATCGAGAGCACTTCGGTACCCATCCCGTCGACGTAACACTCCAGGTCGTGGGCTGCACAGACCATGAGCAACTCCTGGGTGCGCCCAATCGCAAACGCCGGGACGACGACGGTGCCGCCCTCCCACATCGTCGTTCTGGCCGTCTCGGCAAACCGCTGTTCGACCGCACTACGGTCGTCGTGGCGCACGTAGGCGTACGTCGACTCGCAGATCACCACGTCGGCGTCGG
>JAWOEO010000357.1:0-5595 GCA_046482755.1 Halohasta sp.
CGTCATCCCCCCACAGATCCGCCGCTCGATCGCCAGTCACGTCGCTGCCGATCATCCACAGGAGGCTGGCGGTTTTCTCGGCTGTGTCCGCCGCGGGGACCGCCTCCATTCGACCCATCACGTTCCGCTGCCGAACGACTCCTCGACTCCCGACCGCCGGTTCGAGACGACCGTCGACGAGCGTGTGCCGCCGCCGCCACGGCTGTTCTACCACTCCCATACGAGCGCGAGCTCGCCGGCCGGACTGACGACGGTCGACGAGCAGTCCATCCCCGAACCGTTCGCCCTCGTCGTTTTCGCCCCACACGGCACGCCGCTCAGCTACCGCGGGTTCAAACGTCGACTGCTCGGCTGGCAGGAACTCCCCGTCGAAACCAGTACCGACCGAACCCGGCTGCCGCGGCTCTGAGGCCCGACAGGAGCCGACCGAAGGCGGCTACAATACGTATATACTGTATATAGAGACACCCACGGACTGGTGTTGTTCATACGCGCATCCGTGTTGCACAACAAAATATACAAATACAGGCCAGCACTTTTCATTGATGGTCGTTTTTCCAGGTTTGTAGATAATATGCACGCGAAAGATGGCCTATCGAGATCAGAGATAGACAAACGATTACTCATTCCCCGTCCGGAGGGGATGATCCCATGAGTGTGATCATCTACGGGATCACGGCCATCATCGTCACGATGTTGGCGATCGGGTTCTACGTCGCCCGGAAGGTCGACGGTGACAGCATCAACTACATCGTCGCGGGCCGTGGGTTGATTCTGCCGCTGGCCGCGGCGACACTGATGGCCCAGTCGCTCGATTCGAACGCGACGCTCGGAAACACGGATCTCGTCGCCGACTTCGGCTTCTGGGCGGGTGCAGCGCTGCCGGTCGGGCTGGCGACCTGCCTGTTCCTGACGGGGCTGTTTTTCGCCAAACCGATGAACCGGATGAACCTCACGACGCTGCCGGACTTCTACCGCCGGAAGTACGGACGCACGGCCGAGGTCATTGCTAGCGTCATCATGTCGGTCGCCTACGCGTTCCTCCTGGCGGGGAACCTCGTTGCCGGCGGCTTCTTATTCGAGATCTTCGTCGGCACGAGCTTCCAGGTCGGCGTCTTCATCATCGCGGCGCTCGTGCTCTCGTATACGCTCGCCGGTGGGTTGTTCTCGGTCGCCTACACCGACGTGCTGCAGGCCGGTGTCGCCTTCGTCGGCTCGATCGCGCTGATCGTCTTCGTGGGCTCCCAGTTCGGTTTTACCATCCCGGAGGGAGCGGGTCCGACCAACGTCGGCCAGCTCACCGACCCGAGCCAGGGGGCCTACATCAACCTCGCCACCATCGTCGCCCTCGGCCTCGGCGACATCGTCGCCATCGACTTCATGGAGCGGGTGTTCGCCGCCGACAGCCCTGAAACCGCCCGGAAAGCCTGCTTCATCGGCGGCGCGGGCACACTGATCATTGGCATCCCCTTCTCGGTCGTCGCGCTGTCGGCCGACTCGATCCTCTCGTCGCTGGGTGTCGAGGGCGGCGGCCAAGCGGTCCTCTTTACGTTGTTGCAGAACGCCGTCCCGCCGTGGCTCGCCGCGCTCGTCATCGCGGGCATCCTCGCGGCCTCGTTTTCGACGAGCGACGGCGCGATCCTCGGCACGTCGGCGGTGCTTGCCCGCAACGTCGGCAACATCCGCGTCGACGAGAGCAGCCCTGTGGCGACCGATGGTGGCACCGCAAATGGCCTGCTCGAAACCAACAGCGACAGCGACAAGCTGCTCACGGTCACCCGCTTGATGGCGGTACCGATCACGTTGCTCGGCATCTTCCTTGCGATTCGGGTCTCTGCGACCGGGATGTTGCTCGTCTTGGCGTTCGATATCATGCTGGCCGGGGCGTTCGTACCGTTGGTGTTGGGGCTCTACTGGTCGGAGATGGCCAACACCCCCGCGGCGCTCTCGTCGATGATCGCCGGATCGGCCACGCGGCTCGTCCTCTTCGTGCTCACTCCGACCACTTACGCCTACGAGAACACCCTGCTGTACATCCCGAACGACGTCTTTACCGCGGCCTTCGATGGACTGCCGACGTTCATCGCCGCCGGGGTTAGCCTCGTTGCCTTCGTCGTAGTCGCCTACGCCACGAAGGGCTCCTACGACGCTCGCACGCTCACCCGTGACGGTCGACGGACCGTTATCGCGGGCGGTGACAACGATACTGACGAATAACAGAGTTCGGTTCTTTCCCCACATATTCGTTTTGAAGCCAGCACCTGTACGTTTATACGGTCGAAGAACGTCCTATTATCCATCACTATGGTCCCGCTTCGCAGTAGTTCGGGGTGTCGACGATGAAGGGAGACGACCTGCGAATCCGCCGGAAGGCCCAGCAGTTGGGCTCCTCGACGCTTGCGGTCACGGTCCCCGCAGAGTGGGCCCATCGCCACGACCTCTCGAAGGGCGACGATCTCGTGGTCCAGCGCGACGAGAACGGCAACTCGCTTCTGATCACGCCCGACCAGCCGACGCTCAACGACGCCGAGACCGTCATTACTGCCGATTCGATGAGTGCGGATGCCCTCTCGCGGGCGGTCGTCACCCAGTACGTTCTCGGCCGTGGCTTCGTCCGCATCGAGGCCACGGGGTCGCTCGATCCGGCCCACTACGACGCGATTCTCGACGCCGAACGCCGCCTGATGGGACTGGGCATCGTCGAGGAGTCGTCGACCCACATCACCATCCGGTGTTCGGTCGACCCCGACGATTTCGACCTGCCGACCCTGTTCGGTCGGTTGGGGCGAACGGAGGCGACGATCCGATCGAGTGCCGTCGAGGCGCTGCTCGACGGTGATCCCGAGGCGGCCCGCCGGGCGGGCAACCGGAGCCCACAGCTCGACAAACTGTTTTCGCTCTTCTTGCGGCTCGTGTTTACCACCTACCGAAACCCACGACTCAATCAGGCCGTCGGCGTCGGCACCGGCTTTCCGCTGATCGGCTACCGCTCGGCGGCTCAGGACGTCTCGCTGATGGCGGGGATCGCCGACGATATCGCGACCATCGCCGCCGAGGAAGTCACCGAGCCGCTCGATGATCCCGTTAGAGACCAGTTCGAATCCGTTCACGAGGCACTCGATACGGCCGCCGAAACCGTTCGTGAAGCGGTGATCGATCCCGACTACCAGACGGTGATCGACGCCCGCGAGCGGCTCGCTCGGTTCGATGATCGGCTGTCGACGGCCATCGACTCACTTCGCACCGAGCGTCCAGAACCACTGTTCGGGCTCTGTCGGGTTCTGTTTCTCTTCGAACGCAGCGCCCGCCACGCCCGCGATACCCTCGATGTGGCGACTCATCTCGCCTTCCGGGAGAGCCCGGACGTCGTCACCCACAACGATCATTAAGGTGTATTAGGAGACTGCTACTGCTCGTACGTACACTCACTCCTCGGTAGGGCTGGAACCCCCTCCAAGAAACGCTTTAGTGTGTTCTTCGGAACTTGAGTATGTAGGCAAGAACGGGCCAAACAGGCTCGATATTGCACGGAAAATGGACCAAAAACACATGAGTGACGAAAAATCTGGAGAGGAGATGTACGGCGAGGCGTACAAAGAATCGAACGAACCGATCTTTAGCGGCATTCCGACGTTCCTGAAACTCCCACAGGTCGACCGCGCCGAACTGAGCGAGGCGGACGTCGACATCGGCATCATCGGCGCGCCGCTCGACACCGCGACGACGATCCGTCCGGGCACCCGATACGGCCCGCGTGCGGTTCGTGCGGCCTCGACGGTGCCCTCGCCGCCGTACGAACACTTCAACATCGAAACCGGCGTCGACCCCTTCGATACGTTCAACGTCGCCGACACCGGTGATGCGGCAGTTTCGCCTGGCGATACGCGACAGAGCCAGCTGAACATCGAGGACGCCGTCGCCGAGATCAGCGAGCAGGCGACCCCCATCGTCATCGGTGGCGACCACTCGATTTCCTACCCCGATATCAAGGGCTGGGCGGAGGCCAACGATTACGAGGACATCGGCCTGATCCACTTCGACTGTCACGCCGACACGGGCGACGACGGGCTGACCGGCTTCGAGTACGACCACGGTGCATGGGTCAAGCGGGTCTACGACGAGGGGATCATGGACGGCGAGAACTACACCCTGATCGGCCCGCGTGGCTTCTGGCCCGGCCCCGACACCTACGAGGAGATGCGCGAGGCCGACATGAAGTGGTACACCTCGATGGAGGTCGGCAACATGGATCTCAACGACATCGTCGCCGACGCCGTCCAGCGGGCGACCGACGGCACCGATGCGGTCTGGGTTTCCTTCGACGTCGACGTGATGGAACCCGCCTACGCGCCGGGGACCGGCGAGCCCGAACCGGGCGGACTCGTCCCTCGTGAGGCGATCTACATGGTTCGTGAGGTCGTCAAAGCTCTCGATCCCGACGAGTTCGGTTTCGACGTGGTCGAAGTCTCTCCTGCCTACGACACCAGTGACACGAACTCCTACAACGGCGGCGTCACCAGCGGCTTTGCCAACCGCCTCATCATCGAGGTGATGGGGAGTATGGCCCTCGCCGCAAAGGGACTCGACGAGGGCTCGCCGATCAAACCCAAGGAGCCGCTCGGGCCGACAGAGCCGGCCCAGCCCGCCGACGACTGACCTCTTCGAACCGCATTCGTTTCACAGACGACAACAATGCCCTCCACAACTCGAATTCTGATCGGTGATTTCGTGATCGGCAGCCTCTTTCTGTCGTCGACGCTGTCTTTCTTTACGACCGCTGTCGACTGGTGGCTGATTCCCGCTGTCGTGGGACAGACGGTCGGCTGTATGCTGTTCCTCTATCTGTGCGAGCATGGTCGACCGCGAGGATCGTTCGGAGTGTTCAGTCTACAGGTGGGAGTGACAGTCGCGGGTACAGCACTGGGTGCCCCAGTCGCCGCCGGGATGGAGTTCGCGCTGTTCGTCGGTCTCGGGCTCGGTCTCCTCGGCTACCGACTTCTATACGGGGTCGTTCGACCCATCCCCGAGCAGCGAACCACGAGCGCGCGTCGACGGACGTCGGCCCCCGTGTTTTTCCGCTGATCATCGCCGGGCGACCGAAGGCGACTCGACCCTCACGGGTCGTCGTACACCATCGAAAACAGTTCCCGTTCAGCCGTCCGGAGATGACGGCTCACTGTCGGCTGTGCGATTCCGAGGATATCCGCCAACTCCCCGGCGTTCGTCTCTCGTGGCCACTCGAAGAACCTGGCGTAGTATGCCGTCCGTAACACCTCTTGCTGTCGCTCGGTCAGCTGATTGTTGTACTCCGTTTCGAACTGTTCGGCGGTCTGGATCGGCTCGTTGTACTCCCGTCGGGCAACCAAGTCGACAGCGCCGAGGCGCTCTTCGAGCACCGTCTCGAACGCGCGGGCCTCGGCAGTCCGTGGGATGCGGATGACGATCCGTGTCGTCTCCGGCGTCGCCGTGGCCTCCCGGACCATCCCGCCACGCTGGAGCAGCTGGGACCAGACGGTCGACTCCTCAAGGACACACTCGAACAGACACTCCTCGTCCCGGTCAGTCAACAGTCGAAGCTCCGTCACGGACGACTGG
>JAWOEO010000361.1:0-6037 GCA_046482755.1 Halohasta sp.
GTCTCCGACTGCCCGGCGAGGTCGTGTCGACGACCGTCGCAGGGACCGAGAGCCGGTGGGTTCGCTGCCGGCTCGTCGAGCCGACGCCGGCCTGCTTTGCCGCCGAGATCGAGCGGCTCCGGGTCGGCCTCGACCGGCCGGACGCCGAGCGGAGCCCGCCCGACGCGGCGGTCGCCGACGACGTGCCGCTCTCGCCCGCCGACGGCGATCTGCGGCCGTTCGGCCGCCGCCCGCGGCCGTCGTCGACGCTGTATCTCGCGGCGGCCGACGCACTCACCAAGCCCGGTGCCCGGCTCTCGGTGCGGTTCCACCCGCCGGAGTCGACGGATTCGCCGGCCACGATCGATTCGGAGTCGGCCGACGCCACTGAGTCGGCACCGACCGACGCTGCCGGGCCGACGGCGACCGACCACGAGGCCGACTTCGGGATGCTGGAAGGGCCTCCGGAACTCTCGTGGGAGTACTGGAACGGGACCGGCTGGGCGGGGCTGGAGGTGGTCGACGACGACACCGATTGCCTTCGGGCGTCCGGCGACGTGACCGTGGTGGTCCCCGACGACAGCGCCGAGACGGCCGTCTCGGGACGAGAGGCCCGGTGGATCCGCGCCCGACTCGTCGGCGGCAGCTACGGCAACCCCGCGGCCGCCGACGAGCCGACCGCGGTGCCGCGCTACGGTCGCATCTCGGTGTCCTACGACCACGCCGGTAGCTCGGTCGACCACGTCCGGATCCGGAACAACTGCGATATCGACACACCGGAGCCGGCGTTCCGGCCGTTCGAACGCCCCACCGAGGCCGACCAGAGCCTGTATCTCGGCTTCGACGACACTCTTCGGGGTGGTCCCGTACCGCTGTTCGTCCCGCTGGCCGAGCGGCGCTACCCGCCGGGGTTCGATCCCGGCGTGCGCTGGGAGTACTGTTCGGATCCCGAGGCCGACGAGTGGTCGACGCTCCCGGTCGACGACGGGACCGGCGGGCTCACCGAGCGCGGAATCGTCTCGCTGCGGTTCCCCGAGCCGACGACCGCCCACGAGCGGTTCGGCACCGACTGCCACTGGATCCGGGCGGTTGTCGCCGGCGACCGCTTCGCTACCGGCTCCGGCGAGGACCCCGCGGCCGGCTCGGCCGATGACTCGCCGGCGGCCGACCCGCCGTCGGTCTCGGGGTTCCATCCGAACACCGGGTGGGCCGACAACGTCCGGACCGTCGAGGCCGAAACCCTCGGCTCCAGCGACGGGACGGCCGCCCAGACGTTCGCCTGCGCCCACGGCCCGCTCATCGATTGCGAGCTCTGGGTCGACGAGGCGGGCTCGCTGTCGGCCGCCGAGCGGGCCGAACTGCGGGAGGCCGCCCCCGACCGGATCGAGACGGTCGGCGACGAGGGCGACCCCGAGGCCGTCTGGGTTCGGTGGGAGGCCGTCGACGACTTCGTCGGTTGCGGCTCCAACCGACGGTGCTACCGACCCAACCGGGTCGACGGCACGATCGCCTTCGGCGACGGGGATGCCGGCGCGATCCCCCCGCAGGGGGCGACGATCCGGTCGACCTACACCACCGGCGGCGGGACCGGCGGCAACATCGACGCCGGTGCGGTGACGGCGCTCAAAACCCCGATCTCGCTGGTCGAGTCGGTCGACAACCCATTCCAGGCCGACGGCGGGGCCGACGTCGAGCCGCTGTCGGCGGTCGAAACGCGGGTTGCCGACCGGCTCCGGACCCGCGGGCGGGCAGTCACACCGGGCGATTTTGAGCGGGTCGCCACGGCCGCCGTCCGGAAGCTCGCGGTCGCCGACTGCCGATCCGGGCTGGATGCCGGTGTCGACGGCTCCGGCGGCGGGCTGACCCTGCTGGTCGTCCCCGACGCTGACCGCGACCGCCCCGTGGCCTCGATGGCGCTCCAAGAGCAGGTCCGGGAGGCGGTCACCGCGGCCGCGCCGGCCACCCTGACTGCCGGCGACGGGTCGATCACGGTTCGGTCGCCCCGATTCGTGCCCGTCTCGGTCGACGCGACCGTCCGTGCGACCGGAACCGACAGCCGGTCGGCGCTGACCGCGGCCATCGAGTCGGCGCTGGCGGCGTTCCTCCATCCACTCACGGGTGGCCCCAACGGGGAGGGGTGGCCGATCGGCGACCGGCCGGCCGCCGACGCGCTGGCGTCGGTCGTCGAATCGGTCCCCGGCGTCGACCGCGTCACCGAACTGTCGGCGACCGTCACGGTCGGCGACGACCGCTATCGGCTCGGCGCAGCCGGCCGGTCGCTGCCGGCCGACGGGCTGGTCTGTGACGGCAGCCACGAGATTACGATCCGGGTAGGTGATCGACGGTGAGCATCGAGGTGCCGGAGCTCGACGAGGCGGAGTACGAGGCGCTGCTGGAGCAGGCGAAAACGGTGATCGCCTCCCGGAGCGACTCGTGGACCGACTTCAACCCCCACGATCCCGGGATCACGATCCTCGAACTACTGGCGTGGCTGACTGAGACCCACAGCTACGAGTTCGACCGGATCACCGACGCCCACCGCGAGACGTACCTCCGGCTGCTCGGGGTGAGCCCGCGTCCGCCCCGCCCCGCGTCGGTCCGGCTTGACCTCTCGACCGACGGGTCGACCGGCCGGCTGCCGGCCGGAACCCGGCTGTCGGCGACCGACGGCGACCGGAGCCTGCAGTTCACGACCGACCACGCGACGACGATCACCGACGCGGAGGTTACGGCGGTCGTCACCGACACCGGCGAGCCCACACCGCGGACGACCGCCAACGATACCGACGGAATGTCCTTCCGCGCCTTCGGCGACGAGCCGACCGCTGGCGACGCCGTGGCACTGGGCTTCAACGGCGACCCCTTCGCGGCCGGCGATTGCACGCTGTTCGTCGACTTCCACGACGACGACCTCCCCGATCCGGCGGGGTCCGACGACGGCTTGTCGGCCGTCGACCCGCCAACGTCAGAGCCGTCGGCATTCGATCCGCCGACCTTCGAACCGTCGGTCGACCTCCGCTGGGAGTACTGTCGACCAGCACCCGACGGTGATGGGGTGACGTGGGAACCGTTCGCCGTGAGTGAAGATACCACCACTCAGTTCTACGAGACCGGCTTCGTCACGCTCGAACGCCCCGATCGGTGGCGGCCGGCGGCGTGGAACTGTGCCGACACCGATCCCTTCGCGCTCGGCTCCGGACTGGTCTGGCTCCGGTGCCGGCTCCGTCGCGGCGGCTATGAGATCCCGCCGCAGTTCGACAGCGTCGAGACGAACGTCGTCGCCGCCAGCCACCGTCGTCGACACGAGACCGACCTCGAACCGGTCGATGACGCCTCCGATCCCCGGACCTACCGGTTCGATCACGCGCCCGTGCTGTCGGCGACGGTCTCGGTCGACGGCGAGCCGTGGACCGAGGTCGCGGATTTCGACGCCTCGGGTCCGAACGACCGCCACTACGTCCTCGACCGGGCGGCGGGCGAACTCACCGTCGGCGACGCCGAACGCGGGGTGCGCCCCGCCCCCGAGGCCAGCGTGACCGCCAGCTACGTCGCCGGCGGCGGCCCCGCGGGGAACGTCCCCAGGACTGCCGTCTGGACGGTTGACGATCCCGACCGCCGGCTCGGCGACGGGACGCTCGCCGGGGTCGACATCAGCCCGCGGGGACCGGCGACCGGCGGCCGCACGGCCGAATCGGTCGCTGACGCCGTCGACCGCTGCCGACGTGAACGCCGCACCCCCCACCGGGCGGTCACCGAAGACGACTACGCGACGATCGCCAAGCGGACGCCCGGCCTCCGGATCGCCCGGACCGCCGTTCGGCTCCCCGAGTCGACCGACACGCCGGCGGTGACGGTGGTCGTCGTGCCGTACGCACCGCCGGATGTCGACCGCCCTGCGCCCAGCGAGGGGTTCCGCGCGGCCGTCGAACGACAGCTCGACCGCCGGCGGCTGCTGACCGACCGCATCGAGGTCGTCGGGCCGACCTACGTCGGGCTGGCGGTCTCGGTGTCGGTGACGCCTGCCGAGGCGGGCGGCGGCGTTTGGTCGGCCGTCGAGCGCCGGCTCCGGTCGTATCTCGACCCGCTCCGGGGGTTCGACGGCGATGGCTGGCCCCTCGGCCGGCCGGTGTCGACCGCCGATCTCGAAGCCCAACTCCGCGCAACACCGGCGGTCGGCGGCGTCGAGTCGGTGTCGGTACGGGCGGTCGGTGACGCCACGGTCGACGCCGACGGCACCGTCCGGATCGACGACCGCTCGCTGTTCGCCCTTGACAGCCTCGATGTCGAGATTGCTGGCCGATCCGATGGGGGTAAGCGGCCGTGACACCCCCGAAGTCCACGACGCTCACCGCCGCCGACTGGGAGGCGTGGGCTCGGCGGAACGTTGCGGTCCGCGACGGCGGGCTCGAACTCGCCACCGAGCCGACGCTCCGAGCCGAGCGGCTGGCGCTACCGGCGGTCGACATCGCGGTCTCGGGCGACCGCACGCGCTACTCGCTGGACGCCGACGGAGTCGTCCGGAGCCACGACGACCGCCGGTCGACCACGCGCCGGCTCTGGGACCCCGCCGACGGTGGGGTCGACGAGCCGCGGGCGATCGCCGTCGACGGCGACCGGCTGGCGGTTCTCGGAGCCGACGGCTCGGTGACGCTCGTCTCGATCCGCCGCCGGCAAGCGATCGACACGATCGACACCGGCGTCGACGAGCCGGTGACGATGGCCGCCGCCGGCGACGGCTGGCTCCTGCTCGATGCCACTGGCTCGGTCCGGGCGTTCCGGGCCGACGGTCGGACCGAGACCGTCTGGGAGGGGTTTGCGGCACCGCTCGATCTGGCCGTCACCGTGGCCGGGGCCTGCTACGTGCTCGACGAGCGGACCGAACGGCGGCGGATCCGGAAACAGGCCGCCAGCGGCGACTATCTCCACGGACGGATCCCGACCGGCCGGCGGCGAGTGATCCACAAACGGACTGCCGACGGCGTGGTCGACCCCGATCCGTTCCCGCTGTCGGGTATCGAGACCGCCGACGGCGAGCTGTTCGTCCCCAACCGCGTGGCGACCGCGGCCGACGCGCCGGTGTGGCTGACGGGGTCGGCAGGCGACCGGTCGGTCCTCGCGGCTGCCGATCCCGAGATGGAGACGGTCGACGTCCGCCACCGGCTCGATGGCTCCTGTCGGCTCCTTCGTGCGCCCGTGGTCGACGCCGAGACGATCTACGCCGCCGCTGGGGGCGACCTCCTCCGTCTGGAGCCCGCCGAGCGCCGACGGCGCGACGTAGACGGGGCCTACCGTGGGGTCGCCTACCGACAGTTCGACGCCGGCGAGTCGGTCCAGTGGCACCGGCTGGCGCTGGGACCCGAACCAGCGGGGACGACCACGCGGCTCCGCGTCTCGTATCTGGCCACCGACGACCCCGCGCCGCTGTCGACCGAGCTTGCCGACGTGACTGGGCTCGACGAGCCCCCTGACACCGTCTGGGAACTGCTCGCGATGGAGCCGGCGGCGCTGGCGGCCCGCACCGACGGGCTGACCGAGGCGGCGGCCGTCGACGCGATCGACGCCGGCTTTGCGGCCGTCGGGGATGCTCTCGACGACCAGTGGCGGACCGTCGACGCGCCGACCGACGCGCTGCTCGACGATGCGATCGGCCGGTATCTGGTCGTCCGGCTGGAACTCGTCGGCAGCGAACGTGCCACCCCGCGGGTCGACTCGCTGCGTGTTTCGTGGCCTCGGCAGTCCTCAATCGAGTCGCTGCCGGAACTCTACCGGGACGATCCGAACTCGAAAGCGTTCCTCGAACGGTTCCTCTCCGTGTTCGATACCACCTTCGACGACCTCGAAGCCGACGCCGACTCGCTGACCGCCCACCTCGATCCGGCGGCGGCCCCCGCCGAGAGCCTGCCGTGGCTCGCCGACTGGATCGGGGTCGACCCGCCGGTCGACTGGCCGACGGCAGCGACCCGAGAACTGCTGGCGGCCGCGCCGGAACTCTCCCGCCAGCGCGGGACGGCCGCGGGGCTCCGGCGGCTGCTGGGGATCTATCTGCGGCACATCCCCG
>JAWOEO010000047.1:0-5785 GCA_046482755.1 Halohasta sp.
GCACAGACGAACCGCGCGATTCGACACCTCCAAGAGAACGAAGACAGGGTGACCGAGGCTGTCACTGGTGCGGTAGCGTCGGAAGTCGGTGCGTTGACGATCGATCTCGACGAACAGGCTCGCGAGTTCGTGCAGGGGCTCGTGTCGGTGCTTCGTGAACAGCGACAGTTCGTGAGTGAGGCACCATCAGCGGACCCTGAAACGCCACCCGAAGATTCGGATACCGACCCTCAGGAAAACGGTACTGAGACGCAGGGATACGTGATCGAGTTCTCCGACGGGAAGCGAATTCCTGAACGTGGGGCTGAGATCCATACGAAACAGAAGCAGAACATGGGTGCGGCAGTCGACTATCTGATCGCAGAGTACGATCTGTTGAGCGTCGTCGATGTGCCGTATGTCACGCCCCGAGCGCGGACGAAGTGTACGATCAACAGCGAGCCGACCCATCCGAACGGCGACGACATGCGGCTGCCGTACGAACTAGTCGACGGCAGCTATCTGGAAACGGCACTCAATACGCGGAGCAAACAGAGTCGCCTCCGTAATCTCGCCGAGCACGTTGGCCTTTCGGTCGAGTTCAACGGTGAGTGGTAAGGGCCCTGTCCGGAGGCGTTATTCGCTTTTGCGGTCTGTGTCGGCACCCGGTCCCCACTCGTCGGGGTCCTCGGGACCGAGCCGGTCGGTCGCGGCGCGGGCGGTCGACAGCATCCGGTTCCGTCCACCACCAGAACTATTTGTGTGTAAGATCTACACATGAATATGGTCGCAGAGGACAAAACCCGCGTCGACTTCAATGCCCCCACCTCGTTGGTCGAGCGGGCCGATACCATCGCCGACCTTCGCGGCGTCTCCCGGACACAGCTCCTCACCGAGGCGTTGCAAAGCGAGATGGATGAGCTGGCTACTGATACGGAGTTCCGTCGCCGACTCGCCGACGCCTACTACGACGAGGAGGTCAGCTTCGAGACCGTCGAATCGGTGCTGGGAACCGAGGCGGCGATGCGAATGAAGCTCCTTCGGGAGTCCCTGGATCGTGAGCCCCCCGAGCCACAAATAGTCGGCTCGCTGCCGAGCGACGAGGCGTTCTACGAGGGCGAGGTTCCGGAGTGGACGCCCAACGAAACGACGGACGTAGCGACTGATGAGTGAGCGGGCGACGATCGTCGTCGACACCAACGTCCTGCTGAACCTTGCGACGCCGGTCGTCGACGGTCGCTCGAAGGCCCCCAGCGGCGCAGATCCATTGAAGACGGTGCTTTCGGCCTACGATGTCCACGTCCCGGCTAGCGTGATCGGCGAGGTGACCGAAGCGACCGGTGGTGACGATCTCCTCGCGGCGGCTGCGGAGTTGGTGTTGCAGGCCGGGGACCACCTTGCGACACACGATGTCGACGGAGCCATCGCGGAGCCGCTTCAGTACGGGTTAGACGACGGCGAGTCACACGGGATCTGGCTGGCGAACGACCTGGAGGCGGAGATGTTTGTCACCGACGAGTTCAACACGACCAACTACCTGTTCGTCTCGCTGGCGCTTGCGGATCGGAACACGCTGTTTACGACGCCGCATCTACTCTGTGTGCTCGCTGACTACGGGGGTTTGAGTCGTGGGTATGTTGAGGCTGTGCTGACGTACTACTGTGAGACGAAGGGGTGGGAGCGGGGGTATGTCGATCAGTTACGGCGGGTGTTTCTTGCGGAGTAGATTCAGATCTGGTTTGCGTCGACACCCGGTCCCCACTCGTCGGGATCCTCTGGGCCGAGCCGGTCGGTTGCGGCGCGGGCGGTCGACAGCGCGCTCAGCGTCGTCTCGATGTCTTCATCGTCGGCAATCGCTCAGTAGTCCCCGCCGTGGTGGACTAGCCCGCGGTCTTCGAGTCAAAAGAGAACGACGCTGACGCTCCCGGACGACGCGGGGCGACTCATGGTTCATCTTCGATGATCGACTTGATATGCAGATACAACATTTAGGTTGACGATGGCGGCGTGAATGAAGTCAAATAATTCGTAGAACTCGTGTTAGGAATAGCTATTCCCCGAATTTTTCACCTAATCTCAGAACTTTGTCCTTTTTTGCTTTATTATTGTCATGTGTCTCAAGGAAAACACCCTTAACAATCTCTCTTGGCATCCGCATTTCATTTCCATTTTTATGTTTCTTTTCCGTATTGAGTATATATCGTGTTCTCCCGGACCCAATCGGCAGATCACTTTTTGTTATATTTCCTCTTTCGAATAAAAATTCAACAAAATCCACATAGTTCTCGACACCACTCTTGTTTTCAACAAATTCGACAGAGTCAGAAGTTCTCGATATCCCTGTTTGTCTTTCAACTTCTATCCAAAACGACTCCTCGTCTTTGACTTCAATGTCTTCAGTTTGTTCCTCCAATTTTTCAATTAATCTATCGACCATTTCTTTCGATTCGGTTTGGGCCTCTTGAGATACGACATCCCCTGCTATTTCGGTAATGATTTCGGTGAGTTGTTCTGCGATATTTTCCTTCTCATTTTGGAGAGTGTTTTCAGCGCGTTGAATATCGAATATTCGTTGTGCAAGTTCCCGAGAGTGCCCTGTTTGAAGTGATTCCTTGCTTAGGAGGCTAACATAATCAATACGTTTGGGAAGTTCTTCAAGTTCTAATTTGGCGACAGTTCGAATTTCAACACCATGCTCAACGTTTTCCCGACGATATATCTCGTATATATTACCGTTCGTAAGTAGGCCCCAGTCGACATCTGTCTGGCGAAGGTAAGAGTGGAGCTGAGTACGATGTTGATCAGTGAGTGACGTATCATTACCTTTTGCTTCAATAAATAGGACTGGAGAAGAGCTATTGGCAGAAAGGGCATAGTCAACGTAATTTTTTGTAGTTCCGACTGTGAGTTGGTACTCAAGTTCTGCATCGAATGCAATATCCCATCCCAGAATCTCAATAAAATCACGAAGTATCTTTGATTTGGTATTATCTTCATTCATCTGTGGATACTGTTCAATAATTGATTTAGTACGAGAGACAAATTCTGAGAGATCAGAGGATGAAACGTATTCTCCGGAAGACATTATTTGACTATGATGGGTGATTCGGTTTAATAGTTTATTGAATATACGTACATGCTCTATTTCTGATTCTGATATTTTATGTCATACGATGTGGACTTGTCGGGACTCCCGCGAGCGAACGCAATGAGCGAGGGGGAGTACGGCGAGGCCACTGAACGAGTTTGAGCGAAGCGAAAACGAGTGAAGTGGACTCGCTGGGATTTGAACCCAGGGCCTCTTCCTTGCGAAGGAAGCGATCTACCGCTGATCTACGAGCCCGCACCCGAACAGAGCCGAGCACTGCACTTGTATGTTCTGTTTCGCCCTACGTATCCAACACGCCAGCCGCCCCCGCCAGCAGCCCGAGCAACAGCCCGGTGAAGTGGGCCACCAGCGCGACGCCGGGTCGACCAGTCGCCACGGTCACCACCAGCGCCGCCAGCGCGAACAGCGCGAACTGCACCCGCGGCGGGAGTCGGATGCGATCCAACAGCGTCGACGCCACCACGTTCCCGGCCAGCAGGTAGCCGAAGAGTCCAAAGACCGCGCCGCTCGCGCCGAGGACTGCCGTTCCGGGGCCAAGGAGGCCAGTGGAGACCACTTGGGCGATCCCTGCGAGTGCGCCCACCGTGAGGAAAAACAGGTGGAATCGAAGGCGCGTGGTCCGGCGTTCGACCAGCAGGCCGGCCAGCAGCAGCGCGAGGCTGTTCGACAGCAGGTGGCCGATCGAGGCGTGGGCGTAGACGTTGGTCACGACCGTCCACGGGCTAGCCGAAAGCGGCGGCGCGAGCACGAACAGCCCGACGAGGCCGACGAGGCTAGCAACCCCCTGTGCGGCGAAGACGAGCAGGAACAGCCCGAGCGTTTCGAGCGTCGGGCTCCGCGTGTGGGCCATACAGAGGGTTGGTCGACCAAGGCTAAAAGCGGACCTGTGGCTCGGCGTGAAAAAACATAGGAAAACGATGAGGCGCGGGACGCCTTAGCGCCGCGGTGGGTTCGGTCGCAGGTCGACGAACGAGCCGCGACCGCTCGGTGCGGAGATCAGTCTTCGAGGACGATCTCGATGCTCACGTCGTTGGGCACCTGGACACGCATGAGCTGGCGGAGTGCGCGTTCGTCGGCATCCAGATCGATGAGCCGTTTGTGGACGCGCATCTCCCAGTGCTCCCACGTCGCGGTCCCTTCGCCGTCAGGGGACTTCCGCGAGGGGACTTCCAGTGTCTTGGTCGGCAGCGGAATCGGCCCGCTGAGTGTGACCCCTGTTTTCTCTGCGATCTCTCGAACGTCGTCGCAGATGTTGTCGAGATCCTCGGGGTGGGTGCCAGCGAGGCGGACGCGTGCTTGCTGCATTTATCGCTCGTTGACTTCGAGCACTTTGCCGGCCGCGATGGTCTGACCCATGTCACGGACGGCGAAGCTACCGAGCTCGGAGATCTCGCCCGAGGGCTCGATGCTGAGCGGTTTCTGCGGACGCACCGTCACGATGGCGGCGTCGCCCGATTTGATGAAGTCGGGGTTCTCCTCGGCGACCTCGCCGGTCGAGGGGTCGAGCTTCTGATCGATCGACTCGATCGTACAGGCGACCTGTGCCGTGTGGGCGTGGAAGACCGGCGTGTAGCCGGCGGTGATCACGCTGGGGTGCTGCATGACGACCATCTGGGCCTGGAACGTCTCGGCGACCTTCGGCGGGTCGTCGGCCGGACCACAGACGTCACCGCGGCGGATGTCGTCTTTGCCGATGCCACGAACGTTGAACCCGACGTTGTCGCCGGGGCCCGCGCTCGGGACTTCCTCGTGGTGCATCTCGACGGTCTTGACCTCGCCGCCGACGTCCGAGGGCTGGAAGGAGACGTTGTTGCCCGCTTCCAGCGTGCCGGTCTCGATCCGTCCAACCGGGACGGTACCGATGCCGGAGATGGTGTAGACGTCCTGGATCGGGAGTCGAAGCGGCGCGTCCGTCGGCGGCTCGACTTCCGGCAGGTCGTTGAGGGCCTCAAGCAGGATGTTGCCATCGTACCAGTCGGTTTCCGCGGACTCCTCGGCGATATTGTCGCCCTCGAAGGCCGAAATCGGGATGAACTCGGCGTCGTCCGTGTTGAAGCGGACCTGCTTGAGGAGTTTCGTGACCTCCTCTTTGACCTCGTTGTAGCTCGACTCCTTGTAGTCGACGAGGTCCATCTTGTTGATGCCGATGATGAGCTCGTTGATCCCGAGGGTACGGGCGAGGAAGACGTGCTCGCGGGTCTGGGGGGCGACACCGTCGTCGGCTGCGACGACGAGCACCGCGTTGTCGGCCTGCGAGGCTCCCGTGATCATGTTCTTGACGAAGTCACGGTGGCCCGGACAGTCGACGATCGTGAAGTAGTATTTGTCCGTGTCGAACTCCTGGTGGGCGATGTCGATGGTGACACCACGCTCTCGCTCCTCGGCGAGGTTGTCCATGACGTAGGCGAACTCGAATCCACCTTTGCCCTTCTCCTCGGCCTCTTCTTTGTGCTGTTCGATTACGTGCTCGGGGACGGACCCTGTCTCGTACAGGAGTCGTCCGACGAGCGTGCTTTTGCCGTGGTCAACGTGGCCGATAATGGCCAAGTTCTGGTGTGGTTTGTCACTCATGGTATGTCACGCGCTAAGGCGCTCTGTGGGGATCTTTCGGCTGTTTACCCTAAAACCATTTCGATACGACCCCTCGATCACCCGCTCGTGGAACATATTTTCTACCTTAATTTCGAGCCTATGTTT
>JAWOEO010000053.1:0-4806 GCA_046482755.1 Halohasta sp.
TCGACACGCTCGCCGGTGAGGTCAAATCGACTGAGCCTGCGGTGCTTATTCACCCGGCCGAGCACTACTCGATCCCGGACAACACCCTCGAAGAAGCGATCGCGGAGATCGAGGGGCTGATGGAGGAACGGATCAGCTACTTCGAGCGGCAGGGCGATCTCGTCGCCGCCCAGCGGATCGAGGAGCGCACCACCTTCGACATCGAGATGCTACAGGAGACGGGCCACTGTTCGGGGATCGAGAACTACTCGGTCCACCTCTCGGACCGCGAGTCGGGCGAGGCTCCCTACACCCTGCTTGATTATTTCCCCGACGACTTCCTGTGTGTCGTCGACGAGTCCCACGTTACCCTCCCGCAGATCAAGGGCCAGTTCGCGGGCGACAAATCCCGGAAGGACTCGCTGGTCGAAAACGGCTTTCGGCTGCCGACCGCCTACGACAACCGCCCGCTGACCTTCGAGGAGTTCGAGGAAAAGACCGAGCGGCTGCTGTACGTGAGTGCGACGCCCGGCGACTACGAACTTGACAGCTCGGTACAGGTCGTCGAGCAGATCGTTCGGCCGACGCATCTGGTCGACCCGAAGGTCGAGACCGTCCCCGCGACCGGGCAGGTCGAGGACCTGCTGGATCGGATCGACGAGCGCATCGAGCGCGAGGAACGAACCCTCGTGACGACGCTCACAAAACGGATGGCCGAGGACCTCACCGAGTACTTCGACGAAGCCGGGGTCGACGTCGCCTACATGCACGACGAGACCGACACCCTCGAACGCCACGAACTGATCCGAAGCCTCCGCTTGGGCGAGATCGACGTGCTCGTCGGGATCAACCTCCTGCGGGAGGGACTGGACATCCCGGAGGTCTCGCTGGTGGCGATCCTCGATGCCGACCAGCAGGGGTTCCTCCGATCGGAAACCACGCTCGTCCAGACGATGGGCCGCGCAGCGAGAAACGTCAACGGCGAGGTGATCCTGTATGCCGACGAGACGACCGACGCGATGGAGGCGGCCATCGAGGAGACCCAGCGCCGTCGACGGATCCAACAGGAGTTCAACGCCGAGCACGGCAACGAGCCGACGACGATCGAGAAGGCGGTCAGCGAGACGAACCTGCCGGGCTCGAAAACAGATACGAGCGGGCTCTCTACTGACGCGCCGTCGACCGACGACGAGGCACAGGCACAGATCGAACGGCTCGAAGCGCGCATGCAGGAGGCCGCCAACAACCTCGAATTCGAACTCGCCGCCGACATCCGCGACCGGATTCGGGAACTCAAGCAGTCGTTCGACGTCGACGGCGGGGATCTCGGCGTCGAACCCGAGGCCGAACCGGAGTTCTGAGTCGACCCCCAGCGACCGATAACAGCGGAAACGTCTTTGTCGGAGCATGCCGTCGGTGTAGCTATGACCACTGCTGACGCACCGTCGAACTCGGAGCCAGCGACCGATCCCTCCGAGGTCGACGACTGGCTTGACCTGATCGACTACCTCACCGGCGAGGCTGCCGCCCGGAACCAGGCGCTGGAGTGCGAACTCCAAGAAGTGAGCGTCGACGTACCGATGAGCATGCGCGACGACGCCAAAACAGCCAACTGGCGGTTCGACGGCGGCGTCACGATGAGCGTCGGCGAGGTTCGAGTCCCGCTCAGAGACTGGATGCAGTACTGGGAGCGACGCTCCGACTGACTGTTATTCCGTTTCGGCCGATTCGAGTTCGGCCGCGATCGGTTCGTCGTCAGTCCCCACCTCGGCGAGGTCGTCGACGTCCAGATTCGTCAGGAGTTCCTCGATATCGTCGAGGCCGAGCATCTCCCGCGTCTCCGTATCGAACTCGCGGCTTTCGAGTTCCTGTCCGTCGGCCGGGATGTCGCCGCCGGTGAGCTGACCCCCATAGCGGCCGACCAGCGAGGTGAGTTCCTGGGGGAGGATGAACGTCGAAGAGTCGCCCTGGCCGATGGATTCGAGGGTTTCCATGCCGCGTTCGATGATGGCGCGTTCGCCCATCGACTCGGCGGATTTCGCCCGCAGGACGGTCGAGATCGCATCACCCTGTGCTTCGAGGATCTGGCTCTGTTTTTGCCCCTGCGCGCGGATGATGTTGGCCTGTTTGTCACCTTCGGCCTGCTCGACCGCAGAGCGTCGTTCACCCTGGGCTTCGAGGATCATCGCCCGTCGACGGCGCTCGGCGGAGGTCTGTTCTTCCATCGCGCGTTTGACTTCCCGCGATGGGCTGACCTCTCGAACCTCGACGGCCTCGACGCGGATCCCCCACTCGTCGGTGGGTTCGTCGAGTTCGCGGCGGATGCGGTTGTTGATCTGGTCGCGCCGCGAAAGCGTGTCGTCGAGTTCGAGGTCGCCGATCACGGCTCGAAGGGTGGTCTGGGCGAGGTTCGAGATGGCGTTTTCGTAGTTGTCGACCTCCAGAAACGCCTTCTTGGCGTCCATGATCCGGTAGTAGACGACGGCGTCGGCCCGGACCGGCGAGTTGTCCTGCGTGATCGCCTCCTGTGGGTCGACGTCGATCATGCGGGTGCGCATGTCGAACCGGTAGGTCCGCGAGACAAAGGGCGGCACCAGTCGGAGTCCCGGTTCGAGCAGTTCGCGGTACTCCCCGAAGACCGTCAGTGCGCGTTTCTCGTAGGCTTCGACGATCTCGACGGCGCTGGCGACGGTGACCCCGGCGACGACCAACGCCAGTAGTCCGACCGCAAACACCGGCGGGAGACCCGCAAACAGCAGGATACCGATTATTCCGGCGGCGAAGACGGCGAGCGTGTTCCAGACGATGTCCGGAATCCGCCCCGGAACGCTGCCGCCGCCGGCGAGTCCTGTGTCCATATCTACCATTCGGTCCGTATCCACTTACGCGTGTCCCTCGTCGACCCCACCGGCAGCCGGTATCCGCGTGTTTTTGCCCGATCGGATCCCACCCTCGTCCGTGTTCAGTCTGAACGTTCCGGTGCCGGGGCAGGTCGCCCGGCTTGCGGCCGAACTTCACCCGCAGCTCATCGGCTTCGACAGTCAGCGCGAGGAGTACACGCTCGTTGCCAAACGGTTCGACGAGTCGATGTTTCGGGCCAGCCAGCCCGACGTGCAGTTGGCGACCCTCCAGCAGCAACTGCCGGGGGAACTGGCCGGCACGCCGGCGTTCGAGGCCGCGGTTCGAGAGGTCGACTTCTTCGCCGAGCCAGCCCGCGGTGACGGGCCGGTGATCTATTTGACGGTGGAGAGTCCCGGCCTCCGGGAGCTTCACGGAACGTTAGTCGACGCCTACGGCCCGGTCGAGGGGTTGGAAGGGGTCGACTACGTGCCGCACGTGACCCTTGCGCGTGGCGGATCGGTGGCCGATGCCGAGCGAGTGGCCGAGGTGAGGGTCGAGGGGGTGTCGTGGACCGTCTCGGAGCTACTGATCTGGGACTCGCGGTACCGTGAGGGGGTCTCACGCTACTCGCTGCCTGCATAACTGTCCCAACCGTACCGGATCGATGAAACAGCAGAGCCAATCAGAATTGGTAGGTGACGTGATGCGAGACTGCGACCGCTGGTAACTCAATTATTCATCACCAGTAAGATACTATTTTGATAACCTATTGTGCACTAAATCTCCCGGATCGCATCTTCAAGCACAGTGCGACCGTTGGGGGTGAGTTCGATCGAGTCGGTGGGGGCAGTGTAGTTGATCAGCGAGGCGTCGGCAAGCCGGGGGAGGTGGCTGTGGGCCAACAGGATTCGGGCAGTAGATACCTGATCGTCCGTCTCGTCGGTGGGCAAACCGCTGATACGGGCGGCCAGCTCTGTGAGGGCGATGGGGGTCGATTGCTGATAAAGCTCGGTGAGCGTCCGGCGCAACGAGTGATCCGTGGCGGCACGCAAGAAGATAGCGGCGAGTTGGGGTTCGGGATCGATCTGCCATCGAAGCGTGCGGTGGTCCGGGCCACGGTCGGTCTCGGTTGTGCCTGTGGGGTTCATCAGCAACTTTCTATGAGCCCCCAACCGGCAAAACAATGCGAACTAATTGATTAGTTCATATATTCTGGCACGATACAGTCGACTATTCGATTAGTTTCAAGAGGCCGACAGTCGCTCGGTGAACAGCGAGCCGACGAGTTTCTGCTGGCAGGTGCGGATATGTTTGTGGAACGTCGGCGGCGAAATACCGAGCGAGTCGGCGACATCCTCGGCCGTGCTGTGTCGCGGCCACTCGAAGTAGCCCGCACGAAACGCCGTCTGTAACACTGCGGCTTGGCGCTCGGTCAGGCGGCTTTGACCAGCCCGGAGCCGGGTATCGAAGGCGGTCTGCTTGGGTTTGTCGCGGTAGGCTTTGGCCGCCAACTCCCAACTCGGATGGTATTTCTGTATCGTCTCGACAACCCACCGAACGTCGACAGTCGGCTGAAAGAGAGCCCGAATCCGGCTTCGACCCGCTTCCCGACTCGCATGCTCGATCTGTCCCGCGACCATGATCACTGCCGCAAAGATCGAGTCGTCCGCAAAGACCAGTTCCAGAACACTGTGGTCGGCGGTCGTCGTGAGGTGGCGGGTCGACTGAATCCCGCAGTCCGAGGCGGCGGCTTCGACGAGCCGGTCGGGATCGCCTGCGGTCAGTGTCAGATAACAGAACACCGTGTTGTCGGCCTGCTGGATGATATCTTCCACCTCAACCGTAGTGGCTTCGAGGGCGGTCTCGAAGGGCGATTGGGAGTCATCATCCCGTTCGAATGTGAGTTCGACGACGCGGTCGGCGACCACGAACTGCTGGCTGTTGATTCCGTGGGTGACGGAGCCAAGCGTCTTGCCCACCTCGGTC
>JAWOEO010000142.1:0-5419 GCA_046482755.1 Halohasta sp.
GGCCGAACTCCTCTTGGTACCACCCTTGCTCGTCGATCGTCTCGCGGTTGTCCATCACCCACTGCTCGACGAACCCCTCGTCGTGCCAGCCCTGATCGACGATGTGGCGGGCAATAGCGTTCAAGAGGATTGGGTCCGTCGCCTCGTTGACCTGGAGGTGGATGCCGCCGTTGTTCTCTGCGTAGTTCGCGGTGAATTTCTTACGGGGATCGATGAAGACGATATCGGCGTCACCCTCCTCCTTTATCCATTTACTGAAGATGACGTCTTGATTCTCTTTGGGGTCAGCCCCCGCCAGCACGATTGTGTCGGGTTCAGCTGCGTCCTCATAGGCGTAGGACCACTGTGCGAGGCCAGCGTTAACGAGTCCGGGGACTTCCGTAGTGAGCGCCGGACGGTTGTGGCCGCCCCAGTTGGGAGAGCCGATAACGTCGTGACAGAGTTTCGTCCCGGCGAAGGTGTTCTCGATGAACTGGTAGAAGTACAGTTTCTGTCCGTAGCCGTTCGGGTTCTCACCGTTCTCGGTGGCAATTTCAGTAGCGCGGGCCCACGCCTCGATAGCCGTGTCCCAGTCGACAGTGACGAGATCGCCACCGATCCGGATCTGCGGCTCTTTCAGGCGATCGTCGTAGTCCTCGTTATTCGGAGAGTACAGCGACTGCGCCTGTGTGCCCCCGCGGATGGAGTGGGAACCTCCCTCGTTGACCGGATACTCGGTGTCCGGTTTGAACAGGACGTGGTACTCTTGGCCGTTCTCTTGGATGATCTCGTGCATATTCGGCGATGGCCACTCGCCGTAGCCCGCGGGATAGTCGATCCCGAGAGCGTTCTCGTCGGCTGACGGACCGCCTTCCTCTCCGACCGGCCACTTGTAGACCTCGTACCCACAGCCGACGATGCAGTACCGGCACGAGCGTGTGCTACGCTCCGCGTCCGTGGGAGGGATGGGTACCTCGCTGGTGTTCGGGTTGTCTGCTGCCATGATTACTCCTCCGTGGCGGCTTCGATCGGGGTACCGTCCTGCAGGTTGTTCCGGTATCCGTACACGAGTCCGTCGATCCCCGTCGCGTAGATGTCTCCGTCTTCGATCTCGAGACGGACTTGGGGGAGATCGATCGTCGCGGCCCCGCTGACGACCATTCCGCCTTTCGAGAGATCGAACGTCGTATAGTGACAGGAACATGGACCGGCCATCTCCTGTTCGGGGCTAACCAGTCCCTCGACGCTGCAGCCCATATGCGTACAAAGGCCGTTGTACGCGACGATGTCGCCGTCCGAGCCGACGCCACCCCACGCCTCACCCTCGATCCGGGTGAGGAAGTTGCGCGTTCCCTCGAGGGGATAATTGAACGTCTCTACGGCACCGTCCCCGAGGTCGCCGACGCTCCCAACGAGGATACGGGGGTACCGATCGAGCCGGTCGACGCGTTCGGTGGGGGACTCCGCCGGTGAGTCTTCCTCCCCAGTGGGAGCTTGGAACCCACATCCCGCGACTGACGCCGCTCCCGCCGTTCCGACGGCGCCGAGTAACCGTCGCCGGGTGATAGATCTATCATTATCTTTCATGCTACGATTCCGATTCAGCATATGGTCACTTGTATCTTTCTCTCATTGAGGCTACTGAGCGAGACAACATATAAGAATCAACATAATAAACCCAACACACTACACGATAGCCGTTTCAATCCGTACAAACTCGGCATCGCTGTCTCTACTCGCTTGAGTAATTACCCAAAATGGAGGGAGAGATGGAGGTCAGTTCCGCATGCGCCGTACGGTCGGGCACAAACCCGTAGCGGCGTGGTCAGAGCCCGTTCGAGATGTTTGACCGACTGACGGCTCGACTACCCGTGTGACTACGGCTCCAGCTTGAGTTCGGCGGTACGGGAATCAGCATTCCGAACCTATCTTAGTTGAACGAGTTGTTCGAACGTCGGCTGTTCGCGATCTACGCGACGACGGTCCTGACAATGGGGATCACAATAGGCACGCTGTTCAACAACTTCTTCACCGGGCTGCTCTGAGACGACGAGTTCTTTTTACAGCGACCGCGAGCCGTCAAGCGCGACGAGAACGGCGTTCGCGCGCGGCGTGGCGCGGTACATCCGCCACTTCCCCTCCTTCCGGCGCGTGACGAGACCGGCATCGGTGAGCTTCGAGAGGGCGTGGCTGATCGTGCTGTCGCTCACGTCCAGAAGCGGCGAGAGCTCGCAGACGCACAGCTCGTCGGCGTCTGCCGCATGGAGTATCCTGACGATCCTGTACCGCGTCTCGTTTCCGAGCGCCGACAGCAACTCGATGTCAGTCTCCAAGTCTGACCCGCCGGCGGCGTCGTTCAGTTTTTCCAATTCAGCGATACGCTCGGACAGATCCTCGTCGGTGCAGGAGCCGCACTCGTCGGCGACGTACCGTCGCAGACGATCGGTCGATGACATAACCACAATTGAACCGATGCGAGATTAAGCGTTGTGGACTGCCGAATACGGAGCGTTCCGAATTAACGAGGACAGTTCAGTATTATCTCAGTTATCTTGACTTCAGCTAATATATGCATCTGACCGCTCACTACCGCATATATCATAAGTTCCTGTTTATACCATTAATAAGGGAGACAAGTGGTACGCCGCCAGAGAGATCCGATCGAAGGACTTATAATTATTTGAGAGATCGTTTAATTGATTCGGTCGTGGCGGAGTATCAGCAACACCCTTCGCTACGAACGATACCTCACACGATCGACGACGATCCGACCCCATCATGACCGAACTCACCCTGTACGAAGAAGCGATGTGTTGCTCGACCGGTGTCTGCGGTCCCGACCCCGACGACGAACTCGTCGAGGTCAGCGCGGCGCTCGACCAACTCAAAGACGCGTTCGACGACCTCGAGGTGAATCGGGCGAACATGCAGCACAACATCGACCAGTTCCTCGAAACGAAGCGGATCTACGACCGCGTGCAGGCGGAGGGCCCGTCGGTCCTCCCGATCACGGTCGTCGACGACGAGATAGTTGCTGAGGGCGAGTACCTCTCCTACGACGAACTGACCGCGGCTATCGACGAGAGCCCCACGCCACAGGAGGCCTAACGAATGGCACAGACACAGTCGACAACGACGAGCGCGCGTGACGTCGTCGAACCGAGTAGCGACGAGACGGAGTTCGTCTTCTTTAGCGGGAAGGGCGGCGTCGGCAAGAGCACGGTGAGCTGTGCGACCGCGACGTGGCTCGCCGACAACGACTACGAGACGCTGCTCGTCACGACCGACCCCGCACCGAACCTCTCGGACATCTTCGGCCAAGACATCGGCCACGAGGTCACCGCGATTGACGGGATCGAGAACCTCTCGGCGATCGAGATCGACCCGGACACCGCCGCCGAGGAGTACCGACAGGAGACGATCGAGCCGATGCGCGAACTGCTCGGCGACGAAGAGATACAGACGGTCGAAGAGCAGCTCAACAGCCCCTGCGTCGAGGAGATCGCCGCCTTCGATAACTTCGTCGACTTCATGGACAGCCCGGAGTACGACGTCGTGGTCTTCGACACGGCGCCGACGGGCCACACCATTCGGCTGATGGAGCTCCCCTCCGACTGGAACGCCGAACTCGAGAAGGGCGGCTCGACCTGTATCGGTCCGGCCGCCTCGATGGAGGACAGAAAGCGGGACTACGAGCGCGCCATCGACACACTGCAGGACGACGAGCGCACCTCGTTCGCCTTCGTCGGCAAGCCCGAGGACTCCTCGATCGACGAGATCGAACGCAGCGCGAGCGACCTCGGCGAGCTCGGGATCGAGTCGCAGCTGTTGATCCTCAACGGCTACCTTCCCGAGTCGGTGTGCGACGATCCCTTCTTCGAGGGGAAACGCGCGGACGAACAGGCCGTCATCGATCGCGCTCGCGAGGAATTCGACGCCGACGCGACGGCGACGTACCCGCTCCAGCCCGGCGAGATCGCCGGTCTCGATCTTCTCGGAGATGTGGGTGGCGTCCTCTATGACGGGGCGGAGCCGACCGTTGACGTCGGCACAGCGACCGACGTGGACGCCGACGGTGCGACTGACTTCGAGTCGATGACGGACGCCGAGGCGGTCGTCGATCAACTCACACCGGGCGAGGAGACGCGGTACCTCTTTTTCACCGGCAAGGGCGGCGTCGGCAAGAGTACGGTCGCCTCGACGGCGGCGACGAAGCTCGCCGAGGCGGGCCACGAGACGCTCGTGGTCACGACTGACCCGGCCGCGCACCTAGAGGACATCTTCGGCGAGCCCGTGGGTCACGAGCCTACCTCGGTCGGCCAAGACAACCTCGACGCGGCGCGGATCGATCAGGAGAAGGCACTCACCGAGTACCGCGAGCAGGTTCTCGATCACGTCTCCGAGATGTACGAGGACAAAGAGGACACCCAGATCGACGTCGACGCCGCGATCGCCAATGTCGAAGAGGAGTTGGAGTCGCCCTGTGCCGAGGAGATGGCCGCGCTCGAAAAGTTCGTGAGCTACTTCGACGAGGACGGCTACGACGTGGTCGTCTTCGACACGGCGCCGACAGGCCACACGCTCCGACTGCTCGAACTCCCCTCCGACTGGAAGGGGTTCATGGATCTCGGCTCGCTGACGAAGGGCGCCGCCCCCGCGAAGGGCGACCAGTACGACGAAGTCATCGAGACGATGAAAGACCCCGAACGGAGCACGTTCGCGTTCGTGATGTACCCCGAGTACACACCTATGATGGAAGCCTACCGGGCCGCCGCCGACCTCAAAGATCAGGTCGGCATCGAGACCTCGCTGGTCGTCGCCAACTACCTCCTCCCCGAGGAGTACGGCGACAACGCCTTCTTCGCGAATCGGCGCGCTCAGCAGGCGCAGTATCTCGACGAGATCCGTGACCGGTTCGACGCGCCGCTGATGTTGGCGCCGCTCCGGCAGGACGAACCGATCGGGCTCGACGAACTCAGCGCCTTCGGTGAGGAGATTACCGGACTCGCAGACGTTGTCGAAGCGGACGCACCGGAGGTGACGCCCTCGTGAGCGACGCACAGGACGTGGAAGGTGCGGCCGAGGACAGCGTGGGCATGTCTACTGAGGAAGACGTAGAAGCCAACATTGAGGCGGCGCTCCACGAGTTCCTCGACACGCTCGACGAGTCTGAGACGTATCAGCGGTTCGTCGCGGCCGACGAGGCGTTACAGGACGATGACGACGCGATGGCGCTGCTCCGCGAGTACCAGCGAAAGCAACAGCAGATGCAACGCGGCGGTTTCGACGAGTCGGTGATGGCCGAACTGAAGCAGCTCCAGACCGAAATGTCGAACAACGAGACGATCCAGCGTCAGCAGGCCGCACAGGCCGATCTGATAGAACTGCTTCAGCGGACGAACGACGCCATTAGCGAAGAAATCGGCGAGGAGTTCGCGCG
>JAWOEO010000150.1:0-3552 GCA_046482755.1 Halohasta sp.
CCCCGAGGCGGTTCACGGACAGAGCATCGAACGAAGCCTCAAAGAGGGCAGCCCGTTCCAGCAGGAACTCGACGCACTCGAATCGAAGTTCAACGCCCTCGCTGATGCGGTTGGACTCGGAAATCTTACTGGGTCTGAAACTGGTTCAACTCGGTTCGACTAATCATGAATGGAGAAATTATTGACGAAGATGACCGCGGCATCGGGGTTCGTGTTACTGATAATAACCAAATCAATCATACCATTGCAGTTGGTTTTGATGGGACAATACAGGGACACTCGCAGGATGGCTACCATGACAAAGCAGCCAAGCGAACCCACGACGACAACGAACGCGTTGAGCAAGCCCGTCGCTTCGCTCGCTACTATGTCTTTCAGGAACGTGGGTACGACACCCTTCCACCGCTGGAAAACCCCGTCCGTATTGAGGCCGCACGCCGAGCGCTCAAAGATCTGTCGACCTCGGCGTTCGAGTCGATGTTCGGCGATCTCCATCAGCAGTTCACCAGCGATTTCGACCCCGATGTCGAGGGAGTCGTCGACCTGCCGGAAGACGTCGCCGACCCGGATCTCGTCGTGTACCAGCGGGACCTCTATTTGGGTTTCGAGCCCGACAGCATCGATTTCGGCGACGAGGTACGGCGGGTGGCCGAGGCGTACGGCGTCGACCTAACCGCCCCGGCCACCGAATCGAGCGCCGAGGCGTGGCGGGAGTTCGGTCAAGCGACCGCAGAGGTGGCTGTCGACAGCGACGACTCGCTGTTATCTGGGATAGACCTGTCGGCGGTGTCGGGGATCCATCTGGTGTATCCGGATTCCTCGAAGACCGAACAACGCGTTCCCGCCGAGACGCCACTGGCACGCGAGCCTGATGCCCGTCTCGAACTCCCGTCGGTCGCCCCCGGCTCACTCGACCGGTTTCAGGCGTTTCTCGCATTCCATCTCCGCTGTCAGATCCGCGATCTGTTCATCGGGATGGGCGTCGAACCACCCGAAGCCGTTCGCGTCCGTGGACCGGGGCGGTATTCGTCGACGATGCGGTATCGACTGCTCGATATGTACGACGAGTATTACCACCTCGATGATCCGGCGCTCGACGGCTGGGTCGAAGCCTGACAGAATGGGAATTGGCGAGTCGCCCGGTGATGTCCGGGATGTAGCCGATCTAGTCGTCGGATAGCTGTTCGAGCACGTGGGGCGGGATCTCGTCTTTCGGGACGCCCTCGGGGATCTCCTCCGGGCGTTCAGCCGGCAGTTCGGTCGACTTCTCGGGAGCCGCATCTTCCGAGGAGAGTTCGCCGTCGAACTCCGGGTTGAACAACTGCATCGCGGTCTGGATCGTCGTCCAGTCGTCCTCGGCGGCGGCCTCCCGGAGGCTCTTGGTCGGCGCGGACAGCAGTTGACCGACCAGCGAATCCGCCAGCGACTCGATGACCTCTCGCTGGTAGTCGGTCAGCTCGCCGTGGGCGTCGAGTTTGGCGAAGGCGGTACCGACCTCCCGGTTTTTGACGCGTTCGGCGCTCTCGTACATCGCGCTGATCGCCTCGTCGGCGCGCTTGCGCTTGAAGAGGGCGACCAGCCGGTCGAACTCCTTGTCGATCATCGCCTCGACCTCCCGTGCGGCTTCGGCCCGCCGGCGGTGGGTCGAGTCGGTGATCGACTCTAAGGCGTCGATATCGAAGAGGTCGACCGCATCGAGCCCGTCGGCTGCGGGGTCGACGTCCCGCGGCTGGGCGAGGTCGATACAGACCGTCTCGCCGGCGTCGTCGAGTGCCTCGCGGTTGAGGACGTAGGCCGGGCTGCTGGTGGCGGTGATGACGACGTCGGCCCGCCCGGCGGCCGAGGCGGCCGCATCGAGGCCGATCGCCGAGGCGTCGGCGTCGACGGCCTCGGCGATGTGGGTGGCGTGAGGGATCGTCCGGTTGGCGACCAAAATCCGGTCGACACCCGCGGATTCGAGGGCGCTGGCGGCCAGCGACCCCATCTCGCCCGCACCGACGACGAGTGCGGTCGACCCCTTGAGGTCGGTCTCGCGGCGGGCCAACTCGACGGCTGCCGAGCCCAGCGAGACGACCCCCTCGTTGATGGGGGTCTCGGTGCGGGCGCGTTCGCCGACGTGGATCGCCTTCGTGATCGCGTCCTCCAGTAGTGGGCCGATCCCGTCGGCCGCCCGCGAGGCTTCGAAGGCGGTTTTGAGTTGGCCGATGATCTGGTCCTCGCCGAGGACGAGCGACTCCAAGCCAGCGGCGACGCGCATGAGGTGCCGGAGGCTCGCCTCGTGGTCCATGTGGTCGACCGCGCCCGCCCGGACGTCGGCGGCGATGTCGGCCAGTGCGTGGCGTCCCTGTTCGGCCCGATCGGTGACGACGTAGGCCTCCGCGCGGTTGCAGGTCCCGATGGCGAACGCCTCCGAGACGCCCGGTTCGGCCAGCAGCCGCTCGACCCGCTCGCCGACCGTCTCGGCAGTGGCGGCCTCGATCTCGTCGACGGTCGCGTTCGTATGCGAGACGCTGATGCCCGTGATAACGCCGGTCCGAATCATCGGCTCGTGCCCTCCATATCGTCGTGTTCAACTGCCATTACGCGCTCTGCCTCTTTTTCTGGGTTGGAAGTACGCGTATGTAAAGCCTTCCAAACCGATGACGACCGGACAACCGATCGGACCGCCGCCCGGCGATCCGCCGGGGGGACCCCCGCCGCCTTGAGATCGCTCCGCAGCCGGCCGCTCAACGCCGCCATCGCCCCCGCATCCTCGATCTCGGATTCGATCCGTTGGCGGAGATACCGCGCCAGCGCGGGGCTCTCGCCGCCGGTCGAGATGGCTACCGACACCGGGTCGTCCCGCACCGTCGCCGGCACGACGACGCTGTCGACATCACGCTCGCCGGACTGGTCGGCCCGATTGACGAGTGCGCCGTAATCGCGGGCCGCCTCCGCGGCCGCCCGGTTGAGCGCGCTGTCGTCGGTCGCCGCGACGACTAACGCGGGATCGACCCGGTCGACCCAGTCGACGGCGTCCGCTGGATCAGGGGCTGCTCGGACCCGGTCGACGGCCGCGAGCGCGGGCTCGTCGAAGCCGTCGACGAACGCCGGGCTGACAGTCACGACGTCGGCCTCGCGGGCGAACCGGCGGGCCTTCCGCGCGCCGACGGGGCCACCGCCGAAGACGAGCACGCGTGCGCCACTGAAGTCGTGGTAGAGCGGAATCACTGACCGATCACCGTCGTTGGCCCGACCGCACGGCTCGGTCGACTCCCGACGCCTACGGAGCTACCCCCTGACGCCCACGCGCCGACCTGTTGCATACCCTCACTTACGGAATGGGCGTGAATAAGGGTCTCGGAGCGCCGGCCGCCGACGGGGGTAGGGCCGAGAACACCGGAACCCTTAGGCCGCCGGAACGGGCTCGGTGAGACAGTACTTCGCGCGGCCATGTGCCCCTCGGGGACGGCTGCCGGGCGATGGGGCTCGCCCGACCCAACCGCCGACCGGCTGATGGCTCCTGTCGACCATCCATGACACCCAGACAGCTACTCACACGACTCGAACCGA
>JAWOEO010000209.1:0-6219 GCA_046482755.1 Halohasta sp.
CGTTCGAAGACCCTCCGGATGGATTCTGCCAGACTACTCTGATAGTATCTCCAGATTCGTATAATATCCACTCACTGTCACCAGTACCCACTGTTCCTGAACCGTCATTCCACTGCTTGTCATCGGAACCATTAGTAATATTCAAATTACTGGCTTCAACGTCGTCTCCGCCAGTATGCGTGACTGTTACGTTCTCTCCAGTCTGATTAAAGTCGAAACTGAACGATGCCTGCGGTGCGTTGTTCGATACCTGATCGCCGAGGCCGAGGACGAACGCGCCGATCACGGCCGCCAGAATGACGGTGATCGCCACCATCAGAATGACGCCGATAACCGGCGAGACGCCGCGGTCGGAGTCGTCTGTGAATAGTTCTTTGAACATGGATTCTCTCCGTGGATCACGTGACTGCGAGGGGGTACGGTCGGTGGAGTGCCCGTCGACCGACGCCCGATCCGAGTTCGGTCGGCGGCTTCAGGTACCCCATACAGTCGTGATACCTGATGATTGTCGGCTACTTATTTAAATATTCGTGAGACAATTTTCACAACTGATACTGGGGTGGGTCGACCACGACCGGTCGACGAGCCCCTGAGGGCGATCAGTTCGGCCACTCCGACTGGCCGATCGTCGTCGAGGTACCCTCGTCGGGGTCGTTCCAGACGATCCGAACCGTTTCCCCGCCGTCAGCGATCGCATCGCCGGAGGCGCTGTACAGTTCGACCGAGTCGCTCGACTCGATCGTCCCGTCCCAGCCCGCAACGGTGTCGATACTGGTCGACGCCGCGGGATCGGGGTAGGCTTCCTCGCCGTCGATCAGGATTTCGATGGTGCCGTTGTCGATGCTGTCGCCGCTGGTGTGGGTGATCGTGACGTTTTCGGTGTCGTCGTAGTCGTAGCTGAACGACGCCTGTGGTACGTTGTCGGGGATCTGGTCGCCCTCGTTGAGGACGTATCCCCCGACGACGGCGGCCAGAATGACCGCGATCGAGACCATCAAAATGACGCCAATAACCGGTGCTGCACCGCGTTCGTCGTCTCCAAACTGTAATCGTTGCATACTGTGTGCTCCGTCGGCCACCCGAGATGGACGAAGAACGTGGCCGCCCGACAGTCCCACCAGCCCCGCGACCCACTCGCCGTTCGCCCGGGATGTCCTACAGTAGCGCAGTCAAATAGCAGTCACTTAAACATTCAGGAAATAAATTATGATTGTGTAATGACTCGACCGGCCACCAATCGTTCGGCCGAAATCGTGTTCGCTGACAGGTCCCCGTCGACCGACGGTCGACAGCCGCGTTTCCGGGATCTCCAAAGCGTTCGTTGACGGAACGAAAACGTGACCGTCGACTGACCATTCGTCCAGTTCGGGCAGTCTTTCATTATTGTTCCTTGTCAATCCATAGCAAACTCTTTTATTATGGGCTGGCAAACCGAATACTAGTGGCCCAGAGGGGCCGTGACCCGAAACTATGACTGACAACGAACTCATCTGGCGGATCGCGGGAGGTTCTGGAGACGGAATCGCCTCGACCAGCCAGAACTTCGCCAAAGCATTGATGCGTTCAGGACTGAACGTATTTACGCATCGACACTATCCGTCGCGGATCCGCGGCGGCCACACCTACACCGAGATTCGCGCCTCGGCCGACCCCGTCAAATCGCGGGGCGACGGCTACAACTTCCTGCTGGCGCTGGGTGACTCCTTCGCGCGCAACCCGAAGGAGGGCTCGGTGTACGGCAACGAGGAGATCAAACCGCTCTCGGAGAACCTCGACGAGCTCCACGAGGGCGGCGTGATCATCTACGATTCGGGGCTGCTGGATGCCTCGGAGATCGAGAACTTCGACGAGCGCGTCGAGGAGAACAACTGGCACGTCTACGACCTCGACCTGCGGACGATGGCTCGGGACGTCGGCCGCGAGGTCATGCGGAACACCGCCGGTGTCGGCGCGACGTGTGCGCTCGCGGGTATCGATCTCGAATGGATCGAGGACCTGATGACCGACGCGATGCCGGAGAAGATCCTCGAACCCAACATCGAGATCCTCCATCAGGCCTACGACATGGTCCAAGAGGAGTACGACGTCGACGCCCACGACGTCACGGTTCCAGAGGGGAGCCACGACGAGGAGCAGGTCCTGCTGTCGGGCTCGGATTCGATCGCCTACGGCTCGATCGACGAGGGCTGTCGGTTCATCGCGGGCTACCCGATGACCCCGTGGACCGAGGTCTTCACCATCATGAGCCAGAACCTGCCCGAAATCGGTGGGATCTCCGAGCAGGTCGAAGACGAGATCGCCGCGGCCGCACTCGCGGTCGGTGCGAGCCACGCTGGTGCCAAAGCGATGTCCGGTTCCTCCGGTGGCGGCTTCGCCCTGATGAGCGAACCGCTCGGTCTCGCGGAGATGACCGAGACGCCGGTCGTCCTCATCGAGGCGATGCGTGCCGGTCCGTCGACCGGGATGCCGACCAAGCCCGAACAGGCCGACCTCGAACACGTCCTCTATACGTCGCAGGGTGACTCCCAGCGCGTCGTCTTCGCACCGGGGACGGTCGAAGAGGCCTACACCCAGACCCGCAAAGCGTTCAAGGTCGCCTACGAGTACCAGATCCCGGCGATCGTGCTCTACGACCAGAAGCTCGGCGGCGAGCTGATGAACGTTCCCGCCTCCGTCTTCGACGAGGAGCCGAACCCCTCGCTGGGCGCGACGCTCACCGAAGCCGAGCTCGAAGACGCCCCACACGACGAGTCGGGCAAGTACAGCCGCTTCCAGCACGACGTCGAAGACGGCGTCAGCCCGCGGTCGATTCCCGGCCAGAAGGGTGGGCACTTCCTCGCGACGGGGAACGAACACACCCCCGAGGGACACATCGCCGAATCGCCGGAGAACCGCGTCGCCCAGATGGACCGCCGCGAGCAGAAGCTCCAGGCCATCAGCGACGAACTGGCCTCCCAAGCTGAGGGCCACCAGACCTACCACGGCCCCGACGAGGCGACCTACGGCCTGATGACCTTCGGCAGTTCGCAGGGGACCGTCGAGGAGGCCGTCGACCGACTCAACGACCAGGGCTACTCGGTGAAATCCCTCGGTGTCTCGGATATGGCACCGTACCCGGTCGACGAAGTCAGCGAGTTCATCGAGAGCGTCGACGAGGTGCTCGTCGTCGAGATGAACGCCTCCGCGCAGTTCCGCGGCCTGACTCAGAAGGAACTCGGCCAGTACGGCGAGAAACTGTCGAGCCTGCTCAAGTACAACGGCAACCCCTTCGAGCCGGCCGACATCGTCGAAGGCTTCGTCACGACGATCGTCGAGGACGAAGCGCTCACTGGCATCGAAACGAAATACGTACCAGCAGCAGGTGACTAACCATGAGTGCATTTTCAGCAATCGATGAGGGACGCGAAGTAGACCAGAACGACTACACGCCGGATCTCGAACCACAGGCGACGTGGTGTCCCGGCTGCGGTGACTTCGGTGTCCTGAAGGCACTGAAGGGCGCGGCCCAAGAGCTCGGCAAATCCCCCGAGGAGATGCTGCTCTGTACCGGGATCGGCTGTTCCGGCAAGCTCAACAGCTACTTCGACAGCTACGGCTTCCACACGATCCACGGCCGGTCGCTGCCGGTCGCCCGCGCGGCCAAACTCGCCAACCCTGGCGTCGAAGTCATCGCCGCCGGTGGCGACGGTGACGGCTACGGGATCGGTGGCAACCACTTCATGCACAGTGCCCGCGAGAACCACGACATGACCTACATCGTGTTCAACAACGAGATCTTCGGCCTCACCAAGGGCCAGACCTCGCCGACGAGCCCGAAGGGTCACAAGTCGAAAACCCAGCCCCACGGCAGCGCCAAGGAACCGCTCCGCCCGCTGTCGCTGAGTCTGACCTCGGGTGCTTCCTACATCGCCCGGACCGCGGCGGTCAACCCCAACCAGGCCAAGGAGATCATCGTCGAGGCGATGGAGCACGACGGGTTCGCCCACGTCGACTTCCTCACCCAGTGTCCGACCTGGAACAAGGACGCCCGCCAGTACGTCCCCTACATCGACGTCAACGATTCGGAGGACTACGACTTCGACAAGACCGACCGACGTGAGGCCGCCGACATGATGGCCGAAACCGAGGAAGCCCTCCACGAGGGCAAGGTCCTGACGGGTCGCTACTACGTCGACGAAGACCGCCCATCCTACGGCCAAGAAAAGCGCTCGATCGGCGAGATGCCCGAGGAACCGCTGGCCGAACGGTACTTCGACGACTCCTACGAGTGGGAGCGGTCGGCGGACCTGTTCCTCGACAAGCACAAGTAACCCAGCCGTTGCCCTCTGGGTTTTGCAGGATCGAAAACGTTTTTCGCTTCGCAAGATATTTTTTCGTTGGAGCAAAATAGATAGCTATGAGTAGCTCATCGACTGCGGATCGCATTCTCTCTGTGCTGGAGAACGACGCACAGGCCTCCTACTCCGAGATCGCCGAGCGGGCGGAGGTTTCGAAGCCGACTGTCCGCAAGTATATCCAGCAGCTCGAATCCGAGGGCGTGATCGTCGGCTATTCGGCCGACGTCGACCCCAAGAAACTCTCCTCGCAATCGATCGCCATGGTCGGCATCGACGTCGCCAGCGAACAGTACGTCGAGGCGACGCGCGCGCTCAAATCGCTCGACTCGGTGGAGGCCCTCTACACCTCGTCGGGCGACCACATGCTGATGGCCGAGGTTCGCGCCCAAGACGGCGACTCGCTGGGCGATGTGATCAGCGACGGCATCCTCGATATCGAGGGTGTGACCGCGGCCCATCCCTCGTTTCTCCAAGAACGACTGAAGTAACGAAAACTGCCGCCCGAGTCTCCGCGCCGGATTCGGTGTTTCTGTTCAGGTCGACTCCCCGGTGGGGATCGTCTCGGTCGACCACGATACTGACCCGGTTGTTCGAGTTAGTTCGCCTGTTTGCGCCGCCCCGTCTCGACTTCGACATCGCTTCGACTCCCGATCCGATAGAGGAGCACGATGCTTGGGGCGATCAGGAACGCCCCGAGTGCGGTCAACAGGTCGTCGTTGGTGAGCCCGTACGCAACGCTGGTCACTGCGATGAGGACTGCGGCGGCGACGGCAAGGTAGGTTGGTTGCCGGAGTGATTCTACGACGCGCCGTGCCATCGATTGTGACGCCATACACAGTCCTATATGGATTGCTTCAACATAAATGTCTCTGAAAATATAATTCGTGATATAGTTTGGTTCTCACAAGCACGCCGGCCTCAGAACCTATACTATCGATATCGCACTCTGACTGTTGTCGTCGGCTCGGCCGAAATATCGATTTGTGATACAAGGCCCAAATGGGAGATCCACTCGTGGCCGAACCGCTCGAGCCGTGTCAGGATCGGTCGACGCGGTCGACAAAGCGGTCGAACGCACCGCTTGCGGCGTGGACGTGGGCGTAGGTGCCCAGCGAGTCGTACTCGGTGAGGCCATCGTGGTCGCCGTCGATCCCGTCACCGCGGCGGACATCGAAGGCGAATCGGGCATCCGGGTCGACCGACGCCGACGAGTAGTGGAACTCGTGGCCACGGATCGACTCGCCCGACTGTGCGGTCAGCGTTCCCGAGATGGCCTCCAGTTCGACGTGATCGAGTGCTTGGTAGCGGTTACACATTTCGACATCTGCCGGGAGGATCCCGGCCATCGGGTAGGTATCGCCCTCGACAGTCGTCAGCGACTGGCTCATCGCCATCAGGCCGCCACACTCGCCGAAAACCGGGAGCCCCTCGCTCGCGCAATCGCCGAGCTCCGCAAGCGTCGATGCCTCGGCCAACTCGGCGGCGTGGAGTTCGGGATAGCCGCCCGGCAGGTAGACGCCATCACACTCCGGGACCGGATCGCCCGCGACCGGCGAGAAGGTCCGAACGGTCGACCGCTCGCGGAGGCGCTCGATCGTTGCGGGATACCGGAAACAGAAGGCGGCGTCGCTGGCGACCGCGATCGTCGACCCGGTCGAGTCGGCCGTCCCTGACTGCTCGGGAGGCTGCGGCGGTTCGCGCGCCACGTCGACCAACCGCTCCGTTTCGAGATGCTGGGCCGCCTCCGAAAGCGCGTCGTGGGGAAGGGCGGCCTCCGCGCCCATTTCGAGGCCGAGATGCCGGTCGGGCTCCCGAGCTGCAGCGATTTGCTGCGGATCGAAACCACGTCCCCTATCTGAGGCTGGCACAGAAGGTCGCCCAG
>JAWOEO010000222.1:0-6074 GCA_046482755.1 Halohasta sp.
GATCGAGGAGACTCCGCCGGTGTCGAGGGTGCGCATGATGTCGCTGGAATCCATCGCGTTCTCGCCGACGTCAGAGTCGTCGACCTCGCCCGCGGCCAACAGGGTGACGATCCGGGTGGCGAGCTCGCGGTTCATCTCCTCGTAGCCCTCCTCGACGGTCTGGCCGCGGGAGCGCCAGGCGTCGTTGTCGAAGGCGATGAAGTTGTCGACCTTCGTGACGAACGACTGGAGGGATCGGGCCGCATTCAGGGCGGGGCGGCCGCCCTCGTACTCGCCCGGCAGCACGCCCAGCCCGTAGACCGGCTCGTCGTACATTTTCTGGAGTTCGTCGATCACGACCGGGCCCGCGCCGCTGCCGGTGCCGCCGCCCAATCCGGCTGCGACGAGGATAGCGTCGACCTCGTGGATCTCGACGTCGTCGAAGACGCGTCGGATCTCGTCGATGTCGTTTTTGGCGACCTCCGCGCCGACCTCGCCGTCGCCGCCGACGCCGTGACCCTTGGCCTTCTGGTGGGTGTCGCCGATCAGCACCCGGCGGTCCTCGGGGACGTACTCCGGCTTTGCGAGGTCCGTCCGGGCGGTGTTGATCACGAGGACGTGTCGACAGAGGTCCCGTCCGGTCGCCTGTTCGAATTCGAGCATCCGGTCGATGAGTTTGCTGCCGGCGTTGCCGACGCCGATCGTTGCGAGTTTCATATCAGTTGCCTCCGATTGCCGTGAATCGGGTGGCACGACTGATATATCTCTCGCCGATACATGGTCCGCCGAGCAAACGAGTTACGAGCATTCGTCTGTCGGATTCGTTTGACAGCCACACATATTAACGTACGTCAGACACGGAATCTCCAAAGAAACAGTCAGTTTTCGTGTATTGTACGCCGAACCGACACCAGCTGCGGCCGGTATCCGGTGGTCGACGCCAACGGGCGACGGCTCGACCGACACGGAGGACGAACTACTTGTGGGCCGACCGATAAGGGAGCGTATGGATCCGGATCTCTCGCGGCTCGATGCCCACCTCGCAGACCTCGGCGTCGACGCCTACCTCATCGACGCCGACAGCACCGACTCGAACCAGCGGTACCTCTCGGGGTTCGACGCCCCCGACCCCTTCCTGACGTGTTATACCCCCGCCGAGCTTTCGCTACTCGTCTCGGGGCTCGAATACGGCCGGGCGAACACCGAGAGCCGCGCCGACCGGGTTCGACGCCCGGTAGCCTACGACAAACGGGAGTTAGTCGACGCTTACGGGCCGCGCGAGGCGGGCCACCGCGTTGCGGCCCGGTTTCTCGATGACTGCGGCGTCGCGTCGGTTGCGGTCCCCGAGCGGTTTCCCGCGGGGACCGCCGACGGCCTCCGCGAACAGGGGATCGAGGTCGTCGTCGACGCCGACGACGTGTTGGTCGACATCCGGGCAGTCAAGACGCCGGCCGAACTCGACCACGTCCGGGCGGCCCAGCGGGCCAACGAGGCCGCGATGGCCGCCGCCGAGGAACTGCTCGAATCGGCCGGCGTCGATGCTGAGGGCCGATTGGTCGTCGACGGCGAGGTCCTTACCAGCGAGCGCCTCAAGACGGCCATCGAGACGACCCTGCTCCAGCACGGCTGTGGGCTCGACGAGACGATCGTCGCCTGTGGCACCCAGGCCGCCGACCCCCACGACCGCGGCAGCGGGCCGCTGGCGGCGGACAAGCCGATCATCGTCGACATCTTCCCGCAGGACAAGGCCACCAAGTACCACGCGGATATGACCCGCACCTTCTGTGTGGGCGAACCGAGCGAGACGCTCGCCGAATGGTACGCCCTTACCGAGCGGGCGCTGGCGGCGGCGCTCGATGCGATCGAGCCGGGTGCGACCGGCGCGGACGTCCACGCGGCGGCCTGCGAGGTCTACGAGGACGCCGGTCTGCCGACACTACGAGCCGACCCCTCGACCGAGGTCGGCTACATCCACAGCACCGGCCACGGCGTCGGCCTCGACGTCCACGAACGACCCCGACTGAGCGTCGACGGCGGCGATCTGGTCGCCGGACAGGTGATCACCGTCGAACCGGGGCTCTACGATCCCGACGTCGGCGGCGTCCGCATCGAGGACATCGTGATCGTCACCGACGACGGCTACGAGAACCTCACCGAGTATCCGATCGAGTTAGTCGTCGACTAACCGGCTGCCAGTGGGCGATTCCGATCCGGATCCACAGAGCGTTTCGTGGGCACCGATCACCATGGAGGGAACGACGATCATGAACAGGTGTTCCTCGATGGGGATACCGGCCACCTCGACGCCGGTCCGTAAGGGGATCTCGAAAACGCCGGCTTCCAGCGTATAGCGGTCCCAGAGGTAGCCGAGCGGATACAGCGCGAGGATCGTCCGGGCGGCCCGCCGTTCGGCACCGCTCCGCCGGAGCAGTGTCGCCGCCACCACGCCCCAGCACAGTTCCGTCACGAGGTAGGTGTACCGACCGAAAATCGAAATGTCGACGCCCATAGCTCGTTACGACAGTACAGCAACAAAAAACCCGGCGGCGGTTACTTCCCCTTCGGTCGCTCGGTCCAGAGTTCGGATTCGAAAATCAGCTTCGTCGGGGTGGTCGTGCGCGTCTCGGCGTCGGCATCGGTCGGCGTCGGCTGTTCGCTGGAGGCCATATACCATGGTATTGGTACACATTCACACATAAATCTTCTCTCAAGCAACCTAACAGGTGTCGGCGGCTCAGCCAAGCGGCCGGAGCCACGCCGCGACGACAAGCACGGCCAAAAAGAGGTACGACCCCCGGATCAGCAGCATCGTCGCGTGTTTCGCGTCGGCCCGCCGGGCGACGGCGAGGACGGCCCCGAAGACGACCGACGCGCCCACGGCCGCCGCGGGAAAGACGCCGACGGCCGCCAAGAGGACGACGGCGGCCATCCCGACGACCATCAGCAGGTGGGCCAACCACCTTGCGCGGCGGCGGCCGAGGACCACCGCCACGGTTCGCTTGCCGATCGACCGGTCGTAGGCGTAGTCGGTGGCGTCGTCGACCGTCTTGATCCCACAGAGGATCGTGGTGAAGACGACCGCGTAGGCGATGACCGGCAGTGTCAGCGTCGACGTCTGCACGTAAAACCCGCCGAGGAGGGCGATCCCGATTCCCGCGGGGTAGCCCGCAGTCGCGCCGACCGGGTGGAGATCCAACTGCGGAGCATGGAGGTAGCCGATCACCCATCCCGGGAGGGTGAGCAGGGCGGCGAGGGGGTCGACCAACACGCCGAGGGCGAGACAGCCCACGAAGAAGGCCGCGGAGGCCCCGGCGAGGCCGACCCGGCAGCCGCGGGCCGACAGGGGGTGGTCGTCGTCTTCGCCTCGGAGGTGGAAGTCGACGTAGCCGTCCTTCACGTGGGCGACGTACAGCGCACAAAAGGCGGTCGCCATGTGGAGGACTGCGAGGGCGGGGGCGAAGTCGACCGCCAACACCGCCCCGAACGCCGAGGCGGCCACCGGCGGCAGCATAAAGACGGGGTGAATCTGGGAGCCGAAGGCTTCGAGGGCCGCAGTCGGCCCCTCCCCGTGGCGGGCGAGCGACATATGACTCTCTAACGACAATTACAGCAAAGAGTGTTCCCCCGCCAGCGATGAAACCTCAGACCAACACGCGTTCGAGGTCGACAACGGTTCCGCCCTCGGCGTCGGGATCGCCGACCATCGTCCCGAGACAGACTGCGCTCCCGTCGGGTGTGTAGCAGGCGACGAGCGCGCCGTCGTCCACATCGTCGGCCCCGATCACGCCCGGCGCGTACACCGGCGCGCCGGTGGCGACCTGCCGGGCCGCCGAAGGGGCGATCTCGACGCTGGGGAGGTGGGTCAGCGCGCGCTCGGCGGGGTGGAGGATCTCCCGCAGGGGTTCCTCGTCGCCCTCGCGGGCGAATTCGAGCGCGTCGACGAACGTCTGGAGGTTCACCAGCGAGGTGTCGTCGAAGGGGTCGGTCGCCGTGCGGCGGAGGTGACCCATGTGTGCGCCGGTGCCGAGGGCCAATCCGAGATCGTGACAGAGTTTGCGGACGTAGGTCCCGCTTTCGCACTGGATCCGAATGAGGGCCTGTCTGTCGGTCGAATCGAGCAGTTCCAGTTCGTGGATCTCCCGGACGCGAAGTCGACGCGAGACCGCACTTTTGCGAGGCGGTTTCTGGTAGAGCGGGGCCTCGAACTCCGCGAGCACCGATTCGAGGGTCGCGGGGGCGTGACTGTGGAGTTCGAGCACCGCGACGTACTCCTTGCGGCCTTCGAGGAACACCTGTGCCATCCGGGTCGCGTCGCCCAGCAGCATCGGGAGACAGCCGGTAACTTTCGGGTCAAGGGTGCCGGCGTGGGCTGCCCGGTCGACGGTCGGCCCGTCGCCGGAGCCGTCGTCGGGAACCAGATCGCTCGCGGCGTCGGCCGCCAGATCCCGGACCCAGCCGGCGACCTGATGGGCCGAGGGGCCGGCGGGCTTGTCGAGGTTGACGACGCCGAAGGCGAGCAGTTCGGCGGCCGATCGGTCACTGGGCGGGGCGCGGAGGGGGTCAGTCATCGGTTAGAAGTCGTAGACGACGCCCTCGACGGGGACTTTCCCCTCGTCGATGGCCGGCTCGTAGGACTCGACGGCGGTCGTGAGGATCGTCTGGACCGACTCGGGGCCCCACCGACCCGTGTTGACGGTGAGATCGTAGATCGAGAGATCGTCGATGTCGATGTTGTAGTAGGCCTCGTACCGGTGGGCCTCGCTTTCCTCCCGGCGGCGGGTCTCCGAGCGGGCGACGTCGACGGGTTTGTCCTCGCGGTCGGCGATCCGCTCGGCGCGGACCGCCTCGGCGGCATCGAGCCAGATCTTGAAATCGGCGTGATCGGCCGCCAACCAGCCTGCAAGGCGGGATTCAAGCAGCACGTCGTCGCGCTCGACGGCGATATCGCGGAGCCGACGGTCGAGATCGCGGTCGATCTGATCGTCCTCCTCGGCGAGTTCGTTGAACTCCACGGGCGAGAGCCCACGCTCGGCGGCCAGTTCCCGGAAGATGTCGCCGCCGCTGACGTGGTCGAGGTCGAAGGCCTCGGCCAGCGCGGCGGCGTTGGTGCTCTTGCCGCTGCCGGGCGGCCCAGAGACGGTTAGTAACATACCCACTCTCTTGGGGTCCGGCTAAAAGAGATTGTCCTTCCGTCCGACTGTGGGCTGGGCTCCCGTCGCATACAACGCGTGGTCGACAAAAGGGTCAGGACAACTGCGCGGCGATATCGGCCTCGGTGATGATGCCGACAGTGCTACCGCCCTCGGTGACCATCACCGCCTTGTAGTGTTCCAAGAGGTTCCGGATCTCGTCGACGGTCGCGTCGGTCGCCACCGTCGGGAACGACTCGCTCATCACCTCGCTGACCGGGTGGTCGCTGACGTCCTCGCCGGCCCGGACCACGTCGCCCTGACTGATCGAGCCGACCGGGATCCCGTTCTGGAGCACCGCCAACTGCGAGTAGGCCTCGGCCTCCATCGTCTCGACGGCCTCCCGCACCGAGTCGTCGGGGGCGACGCTGACGACCGACTCGTGCATCAGGTCTTCGGCACGGACGACCTCGCCTTCGGCCTCGTCCAAGGCGTTGACGATCCGCCGGAGCGTCGACAGCCGCGGGTCGACATCGCCGCCCTCGATCCGGGCGATCAGCGGCTGGGAGACGCCCGCCGCATCGGCGAGCGAACTCTGGGTCAACCCGAGGGCGGTCCGGCGCTCCCTGAGATCCTGTGGCGTCGGCAGTTCCATACCGGCAATAACTCAGGGTTATTTGAAAAGCTTTCGTCGGAGGGGTTACTCGGCGTCGTCTTCCTCGGTCTCGATGACGTCGATCACCGACAGCGGGACGTCACGGAGCGCGCCGCCGACCTCGCTTTTGGCGATCCGGGAGGCGTGTTCGACGCTGTCGGCGTTGAAAATATCTATCTCCAACAGGAGGCCGACCAGCGCGGTGTCGGCGGCAATAAACGCCGAGTCGAACGGCTCGCCGCAGGCCGGACAGCCGGTGACGCCGACCTCGACGTCGACGTACTCCTTGCCCTCCTGATTGAGCCGCTTGC
>JAWOEO010000006.1:0-11047 GCA_046482755.1 Halohasta sp.
CCACATCGCCTATCAGGAGTACCGCCGGTTCCCCCAAGAGGTCTTCGAGAAACTCAAAACCGCGATCAAGTTCTGGTGGGGTGTCATGCCCGGCCACACCGCCTACCCGTGGGTGTTCCCGAACGACAACCGGTTCTGCCGAGTCGGGGTGACGATGCCGATCGGCCTCGATATCTACGCCATCGCCGACCGCGAGGCGTACGAACTCCTTCGGCCCGAAGACGATTCCATCCCGCAGGGGAGTACGTACATCCGGCGGTTGCTGGAGTGGCAGTGGGGCGACGAGTACGACATCGAGTCCGACTTCCCCCTCGTGGAGGACCGCGGCAAGCGCGGCGGCACCGAGACCTACAGCATTTCGTCGACCAAACCGATCGAATCGCCAGTGGAGGCCGGGATCGCGGTCGCAGGCGGCGCGATGGGGACGACCTCGGCGTTCCACGAGGGTGGCGACCACGTCGCGGTTCGGACCGGCGCGATCGCTGGCGAGTTGGCCGCCGAAGGTGATCTGTCGACCTACAACGTCCGCTGGCAGGAGGCCATCGGCGACGAACTCCTCCGGAACGTCACCTTCGCGGAACTCTGTCGCGGCTACGGGCCGAGCGACTGGGATCGGACGTTCAAATCAGTCCGTGGAATGCTGGCGGCCGACGGCTCGGATCTCTTGAAGACGAGCACGCTCCGCTCTGGACTCTCCGGTGCGAAAGTCCTCTACAACTACAAGAGACAGAAGCGGTCGCTCAAAAAGAACGGCTACACCCAGCTCACTGTCGACGACTACGTCTACTGAACAGTTCGAGCGTGCATCGACGCGTTGTGTCCGAAAATCAGACCGTTGCGGCTTTCTTTCGCGTGATGTAGCCGGCGACCCGGTTGCGAACGCCCTTGGAGTCGACGGTAGTGAGCTTGGCGACGTTCTCCTTGTTGGTATCGAAATCCGTGTTGAACGCTTCGGGATACCGTTCGAGGAGGGTCGTTGCGAGCTGTTTGACGTACTTCGGTTTGATTGCCATACGGCCTTCTCGGTCCGAGCGACACTAAAACGATTCGTTCCGTCCTCAGTACTCCCGCCAGCCAGTCTCACGGTTCAGCGTTGCGAATGCCTCACGTTCCCGTGGGCCGCCACACTTCTCGACGGTCTCCTCGAAGTACCGCAGGCGGTCGACCAACACGTCAGTCTCGAAGCTCGGCACGTCGAGCCGCGAGGCCGCGACGGTGGCGTCGATCACCGCGTAAAACCCACGGTTGATAGTTAGTGGTCGACTCCCGTCGACCGTTCCCTCCCCAGTCGGTCGAACTTCCCACCGCTCCCACTCGGTGCCACCCTCGGTGCCGCTGTCGACCGATTCGACCTCCACCTCGACCCATGCGTCGGCGTTCGGCAACACCGCCTCGGGCTCCTCGCGGATCGTCACGGCGGCGTCGACGAACTCCCGCGGATCGGCCGTGAACTGGATCACGCCGCCGCCCTGCCGGTGGAAGTTGCGCTTGGTTCGAGTGTTGCCCCACGTTGTCGCCGTCACTGGCTCGCCCGGCTCGTCGGGTGCATGCAAGCCGAGGGCGGCCATGTTCCACAGGTCGTTGGGGCCGAGAGTGGCGACGATGGACTCGGTGACGCCGCGGAGGTCGACCGGCCAGTCGTGTGTGTCGCTCATACGTCGAGTCCTCGTTCGAGTGCGACAAACAGGGCGGCAGCCGTAATATCTGCGGTCGTCCCCGGATTGTATCCCGCCGCGACGAACTCCTCGGCGAGGTCCTCGGCGGCCGAGAGGTCGCCGTCGACCGCGGCCGCACGCGCAGACACCTTGCGGGCGGCCGATTCGCCGTGAGTGATCGCGACGAGGGTGTCGGGCTCCTCGGCGAGCAGATCGATGAAGACTCGGGCTGTGCGGTCGCCGACCGGTCCCTTGTCGGCCAATAGTGCGTCGGCGGCCCGAAAGGTACGCTCGAAGCCCGAAACCCACTCACGGGCGTTTCCGTCCCCGATCCTGTCGTCGGGATCGGCAGACAGCGCCATGATGTCGTACAGCGTGAGGCTCTGCCTACGGAGCGGTTCGGCGGCGTCGCTTCCGCGACGTACGTCGAGTTCGTCGGCCTCCGGTGGTGGGTCGTCGACCGCGACGTCGACGTGCTCGAAGGCGCGATAGAAATCGACGGCGTCGTCGACTGTCGTCGACTCGACAACCGACCGCACGCCAGCCGGGGTGAGCGACCCGTCTGCGGCAGCCCTTACAAGTGGTACGAGCAACAGCAGACAGCCGAACTGGGTGTTGCCGCCCTCTTGATTCGACATTCCCTCGACGGCCTGCTCGAAGGCCGTGCCGACCGCGTCGCCGTCGGCAGCCCGCTGGAGCCCATGGCGAGCACCGACTGCGCCAGCCACGAAGTGTTCGAACCGGAGCTCGTCGAGGTCTCGGTGGCGGTCGACGTTGCCCGGTTTGGGCGTCCCCGCGACTTCGAGCAGCAGCGCGAGTTGAGCGTTGTCGACGATATCTCGGCCGCTCTCGAAGTGGCTCATTGGATCGGGACCTCCCATGCCTCGACTGCGGCGGCAACACGGCGCAGTACGGGGCCGGTCGGCTCCCGGCTCGGTCGACCGACACTGACGGCGTCGGCCCCGTAGTCGAGATACTCCTGGACGCTCTTTCGGTCCCGAACCTCGTTGTTGGCGATCACGAACAGGTCGGTCGCGGCGGCCACCTCCCGAATCATGGCCTCGGAGTCCATCGCGTCGACGTGGATCGCGTCGGCTCCGGCGGCCTCGACCTGTCGGGCGACGGCCGGGAGGTCGACGCCCGGCACTTCGGCGCGAACTTTGACGCTGACCGCCGGTCCCTCGGCGGCGGCCACCTCGACGTACTTGGTTAGTCGGCCACTATCAGCCAGCAAGGTCTCGCCGCAGCCGATCTCACGGAGTTCGGGCTGTCGACAGTGGGCGTTGATCTCCAGGATCGCCCCGTGGGCCGCACAGATCGCCGCCGCCTCACGGATCGGGTCGACCGTCGTCGCCCTGACGTTGACCCCCGGCTGAATCGGCACGTCGTCGAGCGCCGTTAGCTGGTCACTAACAAAGCCGAGGGGATCGTCGGGGAGGAACTCCCGCCGGTCGCGGTCGACCAGTGCCCGTGCGGCCTCTCGGCTCGGTTCGTCAAGGGCGATGCCGCCCAAAAACGCCGCCCCCGCGAGGTCGGCTGCTGCGGCCGCCCACTGGGCGTCGGCTTCGCCGCTCAGACTCGCCAGCGCCAGTCGTGGCTCGAACGGGAGGCAGTGGCGATCGTCGCGCTGTCTGTCGGTCGACTGCTCGCTGTTCATACGTCGATCCCCAACTCCGCCAGCGCATCGACCACCGCGGCCATCACCCGCTCGCTGTCGGCCTCGTCGTCGATCTTCGTGTCGGTGCGGACGATCGGGCGGTCGAGATCGGTGCCGTCGGCGCTGTCGAGGACGAAGGCGTCGACGAACGGATAGGCGTCGGCGACGCCGCGGGTACTCGGCTCACGACCCGTTCCCGCCATGAGTTCCGCCGCCGGTCCCGAGAACACCTCGTCCTCGACGAACGGCGAGACCGCAACGACGGGGGTTCGCTCCAATGCTTGTTCGATCCCCGGGACGGCCAACATCGGGCCGATGCTCGTCACGGGATTCGAGGGGCCGATGACGACCGGGGCGTCCAACGCATCCAGCACTTGATTCGTCGGCTCGGCCTCGTCGGCCCCGCGGAACTCGATGCCGGTAACCGCCCGGTCGGCCTTGTCGAGCCAGTACTCCTGGAAGTGGATCGGCCCGTTGTCGGTCGAGACGATGGTCGCAACCGGGTCGTCGCTCATCGGCAACAGGGTGAGGCCGACATCGAAGGCGTCGGCCAGAACGTGGGTCGCCTCGGTCAGTGTCTTGCCCTCGTCGAGCAGACTCGTCCGCGTGATGTGGACCGCCCGGTCGCGGTCGCCGATCGTCATGAACTCCGCGATCCCCGAAAAGCGCCGCCAGCGGGCGATCGGTCGACCCTCGGTTTGGGCGCGTGGCGGAAGGTATCGCGGCCCGGATTCGAGATCGGCAGCCTCGGCGAGGCGGTGGAGTTCGGCGTTGGTCTCGTGTGTGTCGTCGTCGATCCCCCACCATCGCTCGGTGTCGAGGACGTCGCCCTCGTGAAAGAGGACGGTATCGAGGTCGGGACAGACCAGCAGGCCGCCGAGTTCGATGTCGTCGCCCGTATTGCCCACGACGGTCAGCGAGTCGGCGGCGAACTCGGCTGTAGCTCCGGCCAGCAGCTTCGGCGTCCCCGTGCCCCCTGCGAGAAACGTAATCATGGGCCTTCGTAGGAAGGGCGTGGGTTTGTATCCGACGGCTCTTTGGTATCCAGTGCCTACTGCCCCCAATGAACGAGACACGTCGTGTGTTACTGTCGACCTTCGAGGACGGGCCGGTCGGCGGGCCGGAGTTGGCCGAGCGACTCGGGGTCTCGCGAGCCGCCGTCTGGAAACAGGTCGAAGCGCTCCGTGAGGAGGGGTTCGCCATCGAGAGCACCGACGACGGCTATGCGATTTCTGGCGTTCCAGACTACGGAGCGGCGGCCATCGAGTTCGGACTCGATGCGCCATACACCGTCGACTACCACGAGGCGGTCGACAGCACCAACACCCGCGCCCGGGAGTTGGCCATGGAGGGAGCAGTCGACACCGCGGTCGTCGCCGACGAGCAGACCGGCAGTCGGGGACGACTCGACCGCTCGTGGACCGCCCCCAGCGGCGGCATCTGGTGTTCGACCATCCTTCAGCCGGCTCTGCCCGCCGCCCACGTCCCGCTGGTGGCCCTCGCCGCAGGGGTGGCGACAGCAAGCGCCTGTCGTGAGGCGGGCGTTGAGGCCTACCTGAAGTGGCCCAACGACGTGTTGGTCGGCGAGACGGGCGAGCGGGGCGGCCGCAAGCTGGCCGGGATTCTCACCGAGATGGAAGGCGAGGCCGACCGGGTCTCGTGGGTCATCGTCGGCATCGGCGTCAACGCCAACATCGACGCCGAGACGCTCCCCGATGGAGCGACGACGATGCGAACCGAACTCGGCGACGACATCGACCGCCGTGTGTTCGTCCAGCGGCTGCTCGAATCGCTCCACGACCAGCTGGCCGATCCTGACGCCGTGTTGGATCGGTGGCGGGAGTACAGCTCGACGCTCGGCCACGATGTCCGAGTTGAACTGCCGAATCGGGTCATCGAGGGCGAGGCCGTCGACGTCGAGTTCCCCGGCGGGCTCGTCGTCGACACGGGAGCCGAAACCGAAGTCGTCCACGCGGGTGACTGTGAGCATCTTCGCCCACAGTAGGTCGATCGACTGGAGCAGTCAGATGGTCCGATCGGCCAGAGGGTAGTTCGGTGTCAGTCGTCTGCGCCTTCGTTCTGGTCGCTCTCGAACGTCGAGGGATCGGGTTCGATATCGGCGTACTCGACGACACGACGTCCAAGGGTGTCGACGCGAGCTTCGATCCCCTCGTCGACGAACTCGCCGTTTTCGAACGCCGAGTGGACGTTCGGAATCGCCGCTTGGTGGGGGAGGACCCAGCTATCGAGGGCCCGACAGACCGACCGGAGGTGTTCGAGTGTCGTGATCGGGAACGAGCCGCCCGAGACCGCAAGGAGACCGACGGTTTTGCCCTCGAACTCGTCGAAGCCACAGTAGTCCAGCGCGTTTTTGAGGACCCCGGAGTACGAGCCGTGATACATCGGGCTGGCGAGGATGATCGCATCAGCCGCCCCGACGCGGTCGACGAGTCGCTGGCTGTCTCCCGGCTGGTCGCGGTCGGCGTTGAACGGCGGAAGGTCGTACTCACGGAGATCGAGCAGTTCGCCACGGCCACCAGCGGCGTCGACGCCTTGGAGGGCGCGGGTGGTTGCAAGGCGTGTGTAGCTCCCTTCGCGGAGACTTCCGACGAGGGCGACGACGTGTGTCTCTTCCATACCTGTGCAACGACGAGCGGTAGTAAAAAGGTCAGCCGACAGTCAGGTAGTCGGACGGCGGTGCGGTGACCGTAGAGTGCCGACACTTACTCCGGTGATGGGGACTGTGCCTGGTCGCGTGTTCGGTAGGTCTCGACGATGTCGTCGAGCAGCAGGCTCCGAGGATCGGTCGCTGGGTAGTGGGTATCGATCAGATCGTGGGCGGTCTCGATCTCGCCGCGGATGGCGAACTGTCGGACGCGGGCGGCGATCTGGTAGAACTCTGCGCCCGGTTCGGGGACGTCACCGTCGCCACCGAACGCCGAGTCGTCGGGGAACACCTCGCTGCGAACGTCGTCGAAATCCAGCATCTCCGGCTCGTAGTCGTCGATCTCCGAGAGGACGAACTCGACGGCAAACCGCTGGAACTCGGATTTGCTCGAAAAGGTCTCGCCCTCGACCAACTCCTCGACGCGATCCATCACTGCATCCGAAAAGCGAACTGTCGACTTGACCATTATCCACTCATTACCGACAAGTCCTATGTAAAGCTATCTCCCACACTATTGGACCTCCCAAAGACCATGAGTTCGACGAGGTCGTTTCATTATCGTACAGAGATCATCTTGGAACTAATCGGCCAGAACATTCGACAACTGGCGACAGGTTCGTGTTTCCAGACGGCCCACATGACTATGAGGTCTTCAAATCGGCCGTCGAGTATACAGTTGACTGTCTCAACAGGGGTGACCGGATCTACCTGCTCGGCAGTCCGTATACTGCCGTGAAATTCCCCCTCTGGATCGTGCCCAAGGCAGCATACGGGATGATCGACTACGTCGACAAGGTGAGCGTGCGAATTCACGGGCCTCTATCGCACTCAGTTATCTCGAATCACCATGATTTTCACCCGATTCACGCCGTCGAAGTCACGAAGGCGGTAGGTCAATTCCCGAACGCGTTCGCCGGTCCCCTGACAGAATAAGGACTCAAGACACCACTCCCCCTGATGTGTGTGACTCGTATTGAGAATCATGTCCTGATAGTCATGCTGGACTCCGTGGAGTTCCCCGATCACCTCGTGATGGCGATAGTCGAAGGCGACGAGCGCGATAACGTCCTCGCTGAGGTTTTCGAGTCGAGAATGCGACTCGATGTACTCCTGCATCGCTTCACGGACGGCACGGGATCGGTTGTCCAACCCCTCATCCTGCCAGACCTGATCGAACTCGTCGACCACCGGATCGGGAATATTGAAACTCGTTCGCATACGACCGTATTTGATGCCCGGACACAAGAGTCCCGAGTATGATGATTCCCCCAATCGGGTATTAACAACCGTTATTCGGCCCTCTTGTCGAGTTCAGGGTATGACGATGGTGTCTGGCGACACGTTTGGACTACTGGTCGGTGCGGTCGCACTTGGGGCTGTCCACGGGGTCGAGCCCGGTCATGGATGGCCCGTCGCCGCCTCATACGCGTTGGATCAGACGAACAAGTGGTTCTACGGCCTTGCGGCGGGGCTCATCATTGGTTTCGGCCACCTCATCAGTAGTCTCGCGATGGTTGGCGTGTTCTTCTACGCGAAATCCTATTTTAGTCTCACCCAGGTCAACGAGCCAGTCACGATTCTCAATGGTATCCAAGTCGGTGGTCCGGTCAGTCTCGTTGCGGGTGTACTGCTAATCGGTCTTGGGATCCGAGAGTACCGCCACGACCATTCGCATGGCAGTCCGGATGGTGACCACTCTCATTCGCACGAGAGCCACGATCACGAGTCGACGAACCACTCCGTAGACGGCGACAGCCACGGTGATATTCACGAGCATCCGGATTCACAGGATGCCGAGGGAGTTATCGCTCGCCTGAAACGCACCGTTCCGTTCATCGGGGGCCACTCACATACGGACGAGGGTTCCGATGATGTTGCCGAGAGGGGACTGTTCGGAATTGCGTGGTTTGCCTTCGTGCTCGGGTTCGCTCACGAGGAGGAGTTCGAGATTATCGCTCTCTGTGCCGGGTCGAACTACTGTCTCGAACTGATGAGTGCATATGCAATTACTGTTATTATCGGAATCGTGGGACTAACGATGCTACTGGTCGCGGGCTATGAGCACCACGAGGAGACCGTTAAACAGTACACACCGTACTTACCAGCTTTTTCCGCTGCGGTCCTTACTGTCATGGGTATTGGATTCATCATCGGTGTATTCTGAATACATTTCTATCAAATTCCACTAAGTCAACTCATGGGTGAGAGACAGCCGTTTACGGCAAGGAGGCTATCACGCTGTATCAGGCACTTTTATCATCCACTAATATAATTGGTTCATATGGCTGAGATCTCCGCTGCTGAAGCGTATGATAGATGGTTTGATCGCAACGAGCCGCTGTTCATCTCCGAGGCGCAAGCCATTGCGGCCCAACTTCCAGAAACGTGGACGGAGGGGGTTGAGATCGGGTGTGGGACCGGCAAATTTAGTGAGCGACTGGGTATCAGCCGCGGCGTTGAGCCGTCAGAGCCGATGGCCCAATTAGCCCGAGACCGTGGGATTTCCGTTGACCATGGCAGAGCCGAAGATCTTCCACTCACAACGGATGAGGTCGACCTTGCCGCATTGCTCGGAGTTGTCGGATACGTTGATGATCTCGAAGAGGTATGCAGCGAACTCGCACGTGTGGTGTCTCCTGGCGGGCACGCGATAGTCGCCTTTCTGCGGGCAAATGGTTCCTTCGCCAAGCTATACGATACCGCAGCCGATCAAGGGGCCTATCCGGACACGCTAGACTGGCAAGAGCCGTATCCGCTTGAGATGGTGAAGAAGGCGACATGGCGTGACGTGGAGACCGTTGTTAATGGACTTCGATCGGTCGGGTTCACGGATATAACTACAGTACAGACGTTGACACAACCCATTGAGACAGCCATTGAGACGGTTGAGTCTCCCTCGACAGGCCATGAGGACGGGTCGTGGATCGTAGTTCGTGCTCGGCGCGATTGACCGAATCAGTAGTTGCAACGGTCGGCCGACAGTACCGTGTCTTCGTTCTCAACTGCGATCCGGGACGACGACAATCCCACTCGTTCGAAGTACAAACCCCCTACTCACGGTAGTAGTTCGTGGCTACCGGTCAGTTGGTCGTCGTAGGCAGTCTCTACTGCGTGGACACGGACAGTAGTCGACGTGTACTGAAAGCCACCCCTGTGCGTCTCGGATGTATGGTCTCCAACGAATTTCTCGAATCGAAGCGTGATGGGTTAGCAGATGCGCCGACCGCCACCGATCTTGAGTACGAAGACAGCGAGCTCTGTACAACACTCAGCACGCAGGGGTTTGTAGAGTTCAGACCTGACGAGTCAGCCGAGTCTCCCGAGGCATGGCTTCGAAGTGACATCGAGAGCTTCGTTTTTACTCTTGAGGAGTGCCGCTGACGTCTGTCGTCTCCGGCCAGCCAACACGTTTGTCAGGGTTCGAATAAGGCCGATTTGTCGAAGTCTCCAGTTCTGTCGGGTGATGCCAGATCGGACCAGCAATCAGGACTATTCGAATGGGTCGACATACTATATGCCGAGTGATATATATAAGACACACCCGAAAATGAGTCAGATCAAATATGAAAACTGACGCCACTGCTGGTAAATCCGCGATGATTGCTGCAGGGATCGCGGGGGCCGCAGCGACCCTCGCTGGACAACGTTTCGTTGGTCGACTCACAGGCGGGCGTCTCGGCGGTTCCGGCGACTACAATGTGGCGAAAGTCACGGTGTCGGGACCGATTCAGCGCACCCGCAGCCGGTCCTCGTCGCTCTCGGGAGGAAATATGTGCATTGCCGACGAGGTCGTCGAGCAGATCGAGACGGCCAACGACGACGAGGCTGTTGAGGCCCTCCTCGTTGAACTCAATACGCCCGGTGGAGAGGTACTACCAAGTGACGACATCCGTCGTGCAGCGGTCGACTTCGAGGGCCCGACGATCGCGTATGCGACCGATATCTGTGCCTCTGGTGGGTACTGGATCGCAAGCGGGTGCGACGAAGTGTGGGCCAGAGATGCCAGCCTCGTCGGATCGATCGGTGTCGTTGGTTCACGGCCCAACGCAGCTGGACTGGCCGACAAACTCGGGCTCTCCTACGAACAGTTCACCGCTGGTGAGTACAAGGACGCTGGCGTTCCCCTCCGCGAAATCGAAGACGACGAGCGGGAGTACCTCCAAAATATTGTCGACGGCTACTACGACCAGTTCGTCGAGACCGTCAGCGAGGGCCGCGAGATGGATCCACAAGACGTCCGAGAGACGGAGGCGCGCATCTATCTCGGAAGCGATGCCCTGGAAATCGGGCTCGTTGACGAACTCGGAACTGAGGCCGATGTCGAAGACCGAATTGCCGATCTACTTGATTCCGATGTTGAAACGCAGGAGTTCGAACCCGATCGGCGTATTGTTGAACGGCTAGGTCTTGGTGCCGAACGGGTCGCCTTCGCCGCTGGCAACGGTGTCGCAAACGTCGTGATGAGTGACGGGAGCGATCTCAAGATCGAACTGAAGTAATTAGCTACCTGTTGTTCACTCCAAGAGAGCTAGTACTTGACTGACGTAGGGGCTGTTGTCCCAGCTCCAATGCAGGCTGATATCCTCGCCACAGAGTTGCCTCGCACTGAATCCCAATCGGTTCACCGTCAATTCGCCATCAAGATCAAACGGCCCGCTCTCATTCATGGGTGCCATAGACATGGAAGCGTCCCGAAACGGATTATCTCAGGTAGGAGACGAATTCATTGGAACTCTAACGCTGGGAGACAAAATCAAATAGCATAGTCTGTCGACTAATAATATGAATTCCATTGGAGATTCGGGCTCAGAGACGGGCCAAGCTATCCAGACAGTACCTGAAAGTCCAGATCCTGATCTACCTCCAAAAGCCATCGCTGCCCGAGTTGGCGACCGTGATCTCTGGATCGGCAACGTTGGGGCGATCAAACCACGGCTGCTTGCCGAGATGAATCTCGATCCGGAGTATATCGTGAGCGTAAATGGAACGGCCACAGCGGCAACAACGGACCACTATCCACTCAAAGATGAACACGTAAACGATCACGAGCAGTTTTCGAATGCTGTT
>JAWOEO010000071.1:0-14035 GCA_046482755.1 Halohasta sp.
GTCCGGATCGGATCGTCGTCCAGCCGTCGCCCGAATCACGTCGTACAACTCGTCGAGACATAGGCCGTCGACGGGGTCGAGTCGGGTTTGTTAGGCGGTCGGTAGTTATACCCCCGACACGGCGGCCGAGTCGAAGCGTTTTGGGTCGGCCACGGGAAACCGGAAGGCATGTCCGAACTACAGGGCCACCACGTCGGCATAACCGTCAGCGATCTCGACCGCGCGGTCGAGTTCTACCGCGATGTCCTCGGCCTCCCGGTCCTCGCCGAGTTCACGGTCGACGGCGCGGCCTTCGCAACTGGCGTCGACATCGACGGTGCGAGCGCACAGTTCGCCCATCTCGACGGCGGCTCGGTGCGAATCGAACTCGTCGAGTACACACCCGCGGGCGATGACGGGTCGACCCCACAGCTCAACGACGCCGGCGCGACACATCTCGGCCTCGAAACCGACGACGTCGACGCCGTCTACGAGTCGCTGCCGGCCGATGTCGAGACGCTGAGTCCGCCGCAGACGACCGCCACCGGCACCCGGATCCTGTTCGTCCGCGGTCCCGAGGGAACCCTGATCGAACTGCTCGAACCCTCGTAAGTAGTCACCGACTACCGACCGTATCGCGCCGCGTGTCGACCCGGCTCACCCCGTCGCCGTCGAGTCGGTACTGTTCGCCGTCGACCGCCAGCGGCTCTTCGAAGGCCTCCTCGACCGGGTAGTAGTGAGCCGTGTGGACGAGTCGCGTCGTGTCGGCTCCGAGATCGGCCGCCAGCGCCATCGCGCCCTCCCGTGTCATGTGTTTGGAGCCGAAGGTCCGCGGGACGCCGTCGGCGTCGTGGTCGGCCCCGCCGATCGGATGGGACGCACACAGGGCGGCGGGAACGATCCCGTCGGCCAAAAACAGATCGGGGTCCCGAAGGCGGTCGCGGGAGTCGGCGGGCACGTCGTAGCTCGTATCCCCCGATAGTGAGAGTTTCCCGCCCGTCTCGGGGTCCTCGATCGTTAGCCCGTAACAGACCAACGGCGGGTGGTCGACCGGAACCAACGTCAGTTCCAGCCCACAGACCTCGACCGACTCGAACGGCGTGACGTCGTGGACCGTGACGGTATCGAGGTAGTGGTACTTCTCGCGGACGGTGTCGGCGACCGATGCGCCGGTCTGGGGGTCGACCTCGTTTGCGGCGTACACCGGGAGGTCGTCGAACACCCGGTAGGCGTTGCCTAACCCGTCGATGTGGTCGAAATGGATGTGGGTGATAACCGCCGCATCCGGGAGGTCGACGTCACGGGTGAGAAACTGGTGGCGAAAATCCGGGCTGAGGTCGATGAGGATCGACTCGCCGGTGTGTTCGTTCTCGACGTGGATCGAAAACCGGGAGCGTTCGATTCCCTGCTGGCGGGCCCGCTGGCAGGTATCGCAGTCACAGCCGACCGTCGGCGTCCCCGTCGTATCCCCCGTGCCGAGCAGCGTGACCAGCATCTCAGCGCCGCCTCATCTCAGTGGGCCTGATCCTGCGGTTTGGCGTCGACGGCCTGTTCGTCGCCGTTAGTGCCGCTGGCCGGCTCGTCGTGACCGTCGTGGCTGTGGTCGTGGTCGTGGTCGTGATCGTGATCGTGGCCGCTCCCGGTGAGCGCCGCGCCGTCGCCGTCGATCATGTCCATGTTTTTGAGGTTGTCCCGCTCCTCGAAGTCGTCGACGGCATCGAGGAGGTCGGCCTGTGTGAGCTCCATCCGCTCTTCGGTCAGGGCTTCGAGGACCGCCTCCCGGAGCACCATCCGGAGGTCGCTGCCGGTCAGCCCCTCGGTCCGACTGGCGACCTCGCTGGGATCGAAGTCGGTGATATCCATCTGTTTGGTCACCACTTCGAGGATGTCCGCCCGCATCCCGCGGTCGGGTTTCGGGAAGTTGACGATCTCGTCGAACCGTCGCCACGCCGCCGCATCCAACTGATCGGGGTGGTTGGTCGCACCGATCAACAGCACCTCGTCGCGGATCAGCGAGATGTCGTCGATGGATTTCAGCAGGGTGTTGACCGCGCGTTTGAGCGCGGCGTGTTCGTCGCTGCGGCGGGTTTTGGCGACCGAGTCGAACTCGTCGATAAAGAGAATACACGGCGAGAGCCGCTTGGCGACCTCGAACGTTTTCTCGACGTTTTTGGCCGTCTCGCCGAGATACTGGCTGGTGATCATCGAGAGCTTGACCTCGACAAAGGGGAGGCCGAGTTCGTGGGCCAGTGCCCGCGAAATCGTCGTTTTGCCGGTGCCGGGCGGGCCGACGAACAGCAGTTTCCCGATCTCGCGGAGACCGATCGATGCGAGGTAGTCACGGTGTTCGATCGCCTTGACGATCTTCTGGATCTCGTCTTCCTGATCGGTCGTGAGGACGAGGTCGTCGATGGTCATCTCGATTTCCTCCGGCGCTCTGACCGAGACGAGATCCAGCATCTCGGCGTCGTCCTCGGCGTCGAAGTACTGCGAGAGCAGCGCGTCGATCCAGACCCGATCGGCCTGGATCGGCCGGTTGTTCTGTCGGGCCTCCTCGTGGCTGACGTCGACCGAGGGCTCGTCTTCGACCGCGGCGGCGATCGTCGGGTTGGTGCGGAGCCGCTCGTCGTCGGCCCGGTCGAGATACCACTCGATGGCCATCTCCGGCTGGGTCAGCGTGATCTCGCCGGAGAACTCCTCGCGCTGGGTAAACAGCAGCTCCGAGACCGCCTCCCACGGTCGGTCGACGCCCGTCGCTGTCCGGGCAACGGAGTCGGTCACTCGCAACGGGCGTTCGATACTACCAGGGGGCTGTGACCCCCCTGTCGCGTGGTCGGAATCCGTCTCGTCGGACGACCGCTCGGTCCAAAAGACCTGTCTGAACCGGGGCGGCAGATCGTTCTCGTCCAACGACCGGTCGTCGGTATACAACGTGGCCGTCAGGACGCATTCGACCACATCGAGGGCCGGGTCACTCATCCCAGACAGCTTGGAACTATGGTCGCTTAAGACCGTCGAAGCACCTACGACAGCACGCGCCGTGGCTCACTGTCGACCGACTACTCGATTCCGAACCGCGTAGGCTCGTCGACCGTTTGTCGATGTTTCGCTGCCGAAACCGGCCGACCAACATATATTAATACCTTGTATCCGACCCTATTTCGAACGTTCGTCGACCCGCGGGATGCCAGCGGCTGTTTTGTCAACGAACAGCGTTTTAGTGGTGAGAACACACAGTATGACTTGAGAACACGTGACGTCGACCGTACTGCTGGCACAATTATTGTATATTTGGTCGGATGCGATGGGCGAACATGGGTGAGGAGTCGGGCCGACCGCGGGCCGACACCGGCCGGGCGGGGATCGTCCTCGCCGGGGGCCGCTCCGAGCGGTTTCCGACCCTCGACAAGGCGCTGGCCCCGCTGGAGGGCCACCCGCTGATCCGGCATGCGGTGGCGTCGGTCGACCCCGCCGTCGACGAGGTGATCGTCAACTGCCGGCGCGACCAGCGGGCCGCACTCGCCGAGGCCCTCGACGACTCGACGGTCCGCTTTGCGCTCGATCCCATCTCCGATCGGGGGCCGGTCGTCGGCCTGCGGACCGCCCTCGCCGAGACGACCGCAAGCTACGCGGCGGTCGTCCCCTGCGACATGCCGGCGATGCCGGCGGCGTTCGTCGACTTCCTCCTCTCGCGGGCCCGAAACCGCACGGGGGCGGTCGCCCGATTCGACGGCGAGCGCCGGCCGTTTCCGATGGCCGTCCACGTCCGGGCGGCGACCGCAGCCTGTCGGGAGGCCGAGGCCGGCGGCCGGTCGGGAATCGAGGCGTTCCTCGACCGCGTCGACCCGGTGGTCGTCCCCGAGCGGGTCGTCGAGGCCCACGTCGAGCCGACCGCATTTCGTGATATCGACACCCACGCCGACCTCGCGGCGCTCAGAGGTCGGTGAGTGACGTCCCCGCGATCAACACACGGGGACATCGGCCAGCAGGTGGGCGATTTCCAAAAAACTGGGAATCCGAGCAAGAACTTACATCGGCTCTCGTGACCATCCGAACGGGGTGTAAGACCGTGACACTCATTCAGTGGGACGACGACCGGTACAGCACGAGCATCGATCGGTTCGACGAGCAACACCAGCGGCTGTTCGAACTGCTCAACGAACTCCACGAGGCCATGGAGGAAGGCCGTGCCGAAGAGGAGTTGGGGGACACACTCCGGGAACTCGAACGCTACACCGAGTACCACTTCGGCGACGAAGAGGAGTTCATGGAGGGCTGTGGCTACGCCCAGGACTGTTCGGAGTGTTTCCGCGACCACCAGGAGATGCACGAGAACTTCGCAACCAAGGTAAGCGAACTCAGGGAGCAACACGAGAACGGCGAGTACATCACGATGGACGTGTTGCAGTTCGCCCGCGACTGGCTCGACGCCCACATCGCCGGCGGCGACCAGGACCAGGATTACGGCGAGTACTACCAACAGCAGGGCAGCGACTACGAGTTCAACTGAGCGGCGGGCCACTCGGCGGGTGTCGGCCGACGGGGAGACCGCAGCGACGATGCCGGTCGGGTCGTGAGCACGACGGAACGCAGGACTGAGACCACGCATGAATTCGAACGCGGACGTATTCGGGCAGGGGGGACTGAACGACGAGGTCGAGGTGTCGGCCCTCGTCGAGGCGGTCGGCCTCGACGACGAGGAGATCGCCTGGCGGAAGGAGTTCGTCGGCTTCGACGAGGCCGACGTCGAACGACTGGAGGGGCTCGCCGAGACGTTCGCGGCGCGAGACGAGGAGATCGCCGAGGCGTTCTACGCGAACCTCACGCAGTACGAGGAGACGACCGAGGTGATCGGGCGGTCGCCGAAGAACATCGAGCAGCTCAAGGAGACCCAGCGGGCCTACTGGCGAACACTCACCGACGGGGAGTACGGCCAGCAGTACTTCACGAACCGAGCCCGGATCGGCAAGCTCCACGATCTGCTGGAGATGCCCTCCGAGCAGTACATCGGCCAGTACGGCGTCTACTTCGAGCTCCTGTTCGAGACGATGGCCGAGCGGACGGGCGACCGACTGGCCGAGACGCTCGCGGCGGCCGGCGTCGACGCGGAGACGGCCGAGAGCGTTCGGGACCAACTCGACGAGGGGTTCGACGAGACGCTGTCGGTACTCAAACTGATGACCCTCGATATGCAGGTGGCGATGGATACCTACATCCAGAGCCGCGAGGCGGATCTCGAAGCCGAGATCGACCGCCGGCGGGAGATCGCCGAGGAGACCAACGAGGCCGCCCGCGACCTCCAGGCGTTCGCCAACGAGGTCTCGAAAAGTTCCCAGCGCATCAGCGATCTCACCGACACCGAGGCGGGCAACATCGACGAGATCCGGGCGGAGATGTCGACCCTCTCGGCGACTATCGAGGAGATCGCTGCGACCGCCGACCACGTCGAACAGACCAGCGAGCAGGCGGTCGAGACCGCCGAAGACGGCCAGAAATCGGCCGCCGCGGTCGTCGACGTGATGGAGGAGGTCGACACTGCCGCCGAAAACATCGGGTCGAGCGTCGCCGGGCTCCAGGATCGCACCGAGGAGATCGACGAGGTCGTCGACGTGATCAACGACATCGCCGATCAGACCAATATCCTCGCACTGAACGCCTCGATCGAAGCCGCCCGCGCGGGCGAGGAGGGCGCGGGATTCGCGGTCGTCGCCGACGAGGTCAAGGATCTCGCCGAGGAATCACAGGGGCAGGCCGACCGGATCGAAACCATGATCGCCGAGATCCAGACGGAGATCGAGCGGACCGTCGAGACCGTCGAGCGGACGACCGAGAACATCGAGACGGGTATCGACCGGGTCGACGAGGCCATGGCACAGCTCGACGAGATCGTCGACGTCGTCGAGGAGGCCGCCACTGGCGTCGCCGAGGTCGCCGAGGCGACCGACGACCAGGCGCGAACCGCCGAGGGGATCGCCACGATGATCGACGAGGCGACCGACCGCATCAACGAGATCAACGAGGAGATCGACGAGGTGGCGACCGCCAACGAACAGCAGACCGCCAAAGTGTTCAAAGTCACCTCGGACCTGAAACAACTCAGCCAAGAGCGCTGAGCCGTCGACCACATCAGGCCGCGAACCAGCAGACGGCATGCAGTTGCGATGTCCAATCACAGCCCGAGCCGAGAGCCGGTCGGGTCACGTCGGAAGTTTTAGTTTTCCCTCGGCCGGCTTCCCTGTATGAGCCTGCAGGTCGCCGTCGCCGTCCCGTTCCGCCAGCAGGGCGCGCGGTCGCTGGGCGAAGGCGAGTTCGTCGTCGCCCTCTCGCTGGATCGGGAGTGGTTCTCGCCCGATCAGGCCAAGCGACTGGTCGACGTCGCGGTCGGCCGGGGGCTGCTCGCCGAGGAGAACGGCGACCTCCGGCCGACGTTCGACGTCGACGACGTTGCGGTCCCCGAGGGCTTTACCCCCGACACCGACATTCTGCGCGAGCAGTCGACCTTCGAGCAGTTGCTCGACGGGATGGTCGCCGGCGGACTGCCCAAACAGGAGGCGGTCGCCGCGACCAACGACACCCAGCGACGCCTCGGCATCACCCTGGAGGCGGCGGCGGTACTCGTCGCCCGGCGCAACGGCGTCGACTGCGCCGGCGTCGCCGAGACGGTCCGGGCCGAACTCGAAGGGGATTAGGTCGGCCGACCGCGTGGTTCCGATATGGTTCAGGACCGACTCCGCGACGGCACCCGCATCGCCCAACTGGTCGCCTCCGAACTCACCGGCGACCGCGGGGCGCTCGATCAGGTGGTGGTCGCCGAGGCTGACCCTGACGTCGAACCGACCCCCGACGGCGCGTTCGCCTACCGCGTCGACCACATTGCCGACCCCGCCGCCATCGCAGTCGGCGACCGCGGGGGGACGACCGTCGACGCCGACGCCGAGCGGACGACACTCGCGTCGGTGTTCGTCCAGCCCGAGCGCGCCCGCGTGGAGTTCGTTGTCGCTCCGGACGTAGCCGCCGATGCAGCCGCCGAGGCCGAGCTTCGGGTCCGACCGAAGGCGGTCGACCCGCCGCGGACGCTCGTGTTCGTCGCCGACGGCGCGGAGGCCAAGCGTGTGATGCCGGTGTTCAGAACGGTCGTCGCAGCGATCGACGAGTCGACCGACTGAGCGGGGTCAGTCCAGCGAGTCGAGCAGCGCGGGTAGCTCCGTGGTGAGTCGGTCCCGCCGAATGTAGGCGTCGGCCCGCGGATCCCGGTCGGGGCTCCCGTCGAACAGCACCTGAATCGCATACAGTCCCGATCGGGTCGCCCCCTCGATGTCGTCCAGCGGCGTATCGCCGATGTAGACGGTCTCCTCGGCGGTCGTGCCGAGCCCATCGAGCAGCGCCTCGAAGGCGGCGGCGTTGGGTTTCCCCGCCGGGAGTTCGCCGGTCACGAGGGTGGTGTCGAACAGGTGTTCCCAGCCGAGGTATTCGATCTTCGAGCGCTGGGCGAGCACCGAGCCGTTGGTCAGCAGGCCCACCCGGTACTTCGACCGCAGGTCGGTAATGAACCCCTCGACGCCGGCCAGCGGTTCCAGCGAGTCGGTGATCGCCTCGCGGTAGGCCGTCGCCATCGACTCGGGGTCGACGTCGCTGGCGGTTCCGGTGAGGATATCCGCGAAGACGGGTGTGCGGCTCTCCTTGGTGAGATGCTGGCGGTGGGCGGTGAGGTACTCCTGGCGGGAGATCTGTGGGCCGTCGACGCGGTCGACGGCCTGCTGGAGGATCGCATCCCGGTCTTTCGTCGTCACCGCGAGGGTGTAATCGAGGTCGAAGGCGACCCCCCGTATCGACATAGGCGACCGTTCGAATTCCAGTGGTTTGAGAGTAGCGACATCGCCGCCGGGCCTGTGGACCGCCGATTAGCCATCGAGCCGACCACTCACTTTTTGCTACTGGCCCACCCGCCCCTACGTGTGACGCTCGATCCGATCCACGTCGACGCCATCGCCCGCCTCGCGGGGTCGGTCGCCGAGACGGCCGACGACAGCGACCACGAGCGGTTCGCCGAGACGGTGTGGGCCGACTGGCTCGACCCCCTGGTCGACGACGGCCGGCGGGTGATCGAGCCGCTGGGCGAGCGCCGCCGCCGGTGTGTCGACATCGACACCATCGCCTTGGCCGACCGCCCGTTCCCGACGGTCCACGGCGTCGACTCGGGGACGATCAACCCCACCGCGTTCAAAAACGGCCTCGTGCTCGATCTGGCCCACGCCGCGATGGGGGTCGACCCCTCCGACGTCGAGACCCACCGTGCCCGGACCATCGTCGCCACCGTCCACACCAACGATCCGAAACAGGTCACCGAACACGGGTGGGTCGAGTACGACGCGGGCCACAGCCGCTACCGGCTGTTCAGGGCCCCGCGGGTCAATCGCTACGCCGAGGCAGTCGTCCACGCGCTGGCGCTGTACTTCGCCGAGAGCCACCACGCGCTGGCCCACGCCGATCGGGTCGAGGACCTTCTGCTGCTCGATGGGCCACTCTATCCCAAGGAGATCCTGACGTGGCGCGACCGGACCCCCGAACTCGAAGCGCTGACCTACGAGGCCCGCCCCAAGCGCGTCCTCGAAAACTACGTCCGGCTCGTCGAGACTTTCGTCGACCGCGGGGTGCCGATCGCCGGCTTCGTCAAAAACCCCTCCGCGCGGGTGATCACCGACGCCATCGCCGGCAAGCAGACCGGTTTCGAGGCCCCGTGGCCCGACGACACCGCCTTCTACACCCGGCTGCTCGAAACCCACCACCTTCCCACGGGCGAGGACGGCCCGAACGGGGGGCCGGGCGTCGACCGTCGGACCGACGAACTCACCTTCACCTCGTGGTTCGTCTCCCGCGGCGGCCCCGACGGGACGATGGCCGCCGTCGGCGACGCGCTGGGCGTCGACCGCCGGCTCGATCCCGAAGCTTACGAGGTCACCTTCTGTATCGTCTACGATCCGCGCTACGACATCTGCTACAAGCTCGAAGCCCCCTACGCGGTGACCGAGGACGCCGAAACCCGCCGGAACCTCACCACCCAGGTGCTCTCGGAGATCGCCGCCGAGCGGGGGCCGCCACGGGCGGTCGCCAAGGCCGACGACCTCGCCCGGATCAGCGCCGGCGAGAAGACCTCGCTCCGCCGGAAGTTCGAGAGCCAGTTCGACAGCGAGTCCTTAGCAACCTACGACGGCGCCGTCCGGTGGCCCGGCGAGGAGTTCTGACTACTGGCGGGCTTTGAGGTAGGCGTCGTCGAGGTAGCTGCCGATCCGGTCGACGATTCCCGGATCGTCGCTCCAGAAGCCGTAGAACCTGTTGGGGGCCCGCTCGGTCGCCAACAGCGCGGTCTTGTAGACGTTGTCGCCACCGCCGTCGAAGACGACGAACCACGAGCGGGCGATCTCGGTGTTGTCGACCGAGTGGTGGGTGATGCCGTCGATCTCGATCGGCGTCCCGTCCGGTGCAGTGAACGTGTGGATGTCGACGCCGGTCGTCCCCACCCGCCGGTAGCGGTCGTGTTGGTCGTCGAGCTTCGAGGCGTACTGAAAGCCGGTGTAGAGCCGGCCGGCGTCGACCCGGAGGGCCCGATCCTCGATCTCGTGGGAGATCTCGACCATCCGGGCTTTGCTGTAGGAGGTAAACGTCGTCTCCTTGAGGTGGGTGAGGATCTCGTGGTAGGGCGTATCGTCGATCCCGACGCCGGGGTGGCGAAGCGCCCCACCGTCGATCAGCTCTTCGAGCTGTTCGGTCGGCACCGCCGCCAGGACCTCGTCGTCGAGTCGGAGGACGACCACCCCTTCGGGCTCCCCCGAGGCCGTCCGTCGACCCGTCACGGTGACGTTCTGTGTTTCGAAGTAGTCCCCGAGATCGGAAACGAGCGTGCTGTCGGCCGGCGGGTTGAACACCTCCAGCGTCTTCTCGTTTCCTTCGACGAACGAAATGATCTCGGATAGAGCCATGCGATACCGAGTAACGAGGCAATGCACATAAGAATTGCTCAGTACGATCGGAGCAGCACAGATGGTGTTCGTCTCGCCGTTCTTGACGACAAATCTGCAAAGTACGGCAGATTCCTGACGGAATATCTGTAAATTTCAATGTCATTTATACCGAATATTTATAATAGTGTGGTATTCCATACCATGTATGCGTGCGTTACTCACCCGACTCATGGTCACACACACTGGGGAGAACCGTGCGGAATCCACCGACGATTCGGGCTCGTCGGAGTCGGTTGCATGGGAGGACCTCTCGGAGGCGGAGCCGACACCGGACGAGTCGGGTGTTGGGTCCGACCCGGCTTCTCACGCCGATCCATCGCCGCAGCAGCCGCCGCCGAGCGGCGACACCGAGGCGGTCGACGCCATGGATGCCGACCGCCTGCTGGCCAGCGTGCTCGATGGGATCGCCGCGCCGACGTTCGTGGTCGACAGCGCGGGCCGGAACTCGCATGTCAATGCGGCCGCTCGTGAGACCTTCGAGACGACCGACGCGGCCGCGGTCGGGGTCGCACCCGCCGCCGTCCACGGCGGCGAACCGCTGATGGCGGAGGTGCTCGACAGCGGCGAGGCGATCACCGAGCGACAGGAGACGCTCACAGTCGACGGGAGAGAACGCGTCCGAAGCCGGACGGTCACGCCGCTCGTCGACGACGCCGGGGCGATCGTCGGCGGTATCGAGACGGTCGAGGATATCACCGAGACGGTTCGGCAACGGGAGCGAACCGAGCAGTTGGAGGCCTACCAGCAAGCCGTTCTCGATAGCCTCCAGGAGAAGATCGTCCGCCTCGCGGAGGGTGATCTGACCATCGAGACGACGGTGCCGACGCCGCCGGCCGAGTTCGACGAGATACACACCGTCTACGAGGAGTTCACCGAACTCAACGCCCATCTGATGACGGCCGTCGAGAACTTCCGTGCGGTGCTCTCGCGGCTCACGCTGTTGGCCGACGATCTCGACGACACGAGCCAGGAGTTGAGCGCCAACAGCGAGGAGGTCACCGCCTCTATCGAAGAGATCAACCAGTCGACCGAGGAGATGGCCGGCGGCTCCCAGGAGTTGGCCGAACAGACCGACAAGGCCGAACTGGCGGTCTCGGAACTCACCGCGACCATCGAGGAGATCACCGCCTCGGTCCAGGAGATCGACGCCGAGACCTCCGAGGCGAGCCAACTCGCCCTCGAAGGCGTCGCGGAGGGCACCGAGGCCGTCGACCGGATCCGGACGGCGACCGACACGACAAGCGAGATCACCGGCGAGGTCCGCACCCTCGAATCGAAGATGGAGCGGGTCGGCGAGACGCTCGACGTGATCGGCGACATCGCCGACCAGACCAACCTGCTGGCGCTCAACGCCGCCATCGAGGCCGCCCGCGCGGGCGACGAGGGCGACGGGTTCGCCGTCGTCGCCGAGGAGGTCAAACAGTTGGCCGAGGAGTCCCGTGAGTCCGCCAAAACGATCGAGTCGATCATCACCGACGCACAGGACCAGACCGCCGAAGTCGCCGCACAGATCACCCACGCCAACGAGGAAGTCACCGAGGGGGCCGACGCTGTCGCCGATGTCGTCGACGAACTCGACGCCATCGAGTCGGCAGTCGAAGGGGTGAGTACCGCCACCGCCGAGGTCAGCGATGCCGTCGAGAGCCAAGCCCAGAACATGGACGGCTTCAGTGCGACGATCGACTCGGCGGCCTCGATGAGCGAGGAGCTGTCGGCGTCGGTCCAGCAGATCTCGGCGGGGCTCGCCCAGCAGTCGACGGCGACCGACGGAGTCGCCCACCGCGCGACCGATCTGAGCGCGACCAGCGAGGAGCTGTACGACCGGATCGACCAGTTCCGGCTGGCGAAAGACGAGTCCGCCGACGTCGACGACATCGACGCCTGATCGGTGGCTCTGCTTCGCTGGCGGTCAGGCCGGCTCGGTCGGGATCACCTCGATGTCGACCGTTTCGGGGTCGACACCGATCCTGGCGAACTGGGTGCGGATGTGGTCTTCGGCGGCGTCGATGGCCTGCTGGCGGTCCTCGAAGCCACGGGGCATCGGCGACTCGAAGGCGATCCGGATCTCCTCGCCGTCGATCTCGACGGCCGAGCCGCCGCTTTCGACCTCGTAGAAGGCATCACAGACCCAGACGTAGGGGGCGTCCTCGTCGGGCGCACCCTTGTAGGTCGGCGGCTCTTCGCCCGGCTCGAAGACCGATCCCGTCAGCGCCGTCCCGCCGCCGTGACCGCGAACGAGCAACATACCCGATGTAGGTGGCCGAGACACAAAAGCGGGCCCGATCAGGCCTCCGTCCGCGGCCGTGGCGGCTCGGGGAGGAACTCCAGGAGCGCCTCGACGACCAGCCCCGGCTCCTCGTGGAGGATCCAGTGGGTAGCCGTCTCGACCAGCCGCAGTTCGCCGTCCTCACAGTAGTCGAGGCTCTCGTGGGCCATCGCCGGCTGTAAAAACTGGTCCTGCACGCCCCACAGCACGAGCGTCGGCGTCGACACCCGCTTCCGGACCGGCTGGGGCCGGTAGCGCGCGGCCGCCCGGTACCAGTTGAGCATGCCGGTCATCGCCCCCGGCTCGCTCCAGGCCTGCCGGTAGCGGTCCAGATCGGTCGACGAGAACGCGCCGGGGCGGCTGGTCGACTCCAACGATTGCCGCCCGAGCCACCAGTCGCCCAGTTCGGTCACTAGTTCCGGGACGACGGGAAGCTGGAAGAAGAGGAAGTAGGCGCTTTTGAGTCGCTGGCTCCAGTCGGTCCGCAGCGTCGACTCGAAGACGGTCGGATGGGGGACGTTGACGATCCCGAGCCGCGAGAGGCGGTCGGGGTATTCGAGGCCGAGCCACCACGCGACCGCCGCCCCCCAGTCGTGGCCGACGACCGCCGCCGTCTCCCGATCCATTGCGTCGATCAGGCCGACGACATCAGCGGCAAGCTCCCGGAGGTGGTAGCTCGCCACGCCGCTGGGTTTCTCGCTGCGGTTGTAGCCGCGTTGATCGGGGACGACCACCCGGTAGCCCGCCTTCGCCAGCGGGCCGAGCTGGCGGTGCCAGCCGTACCAGCATTCGGGAAAGCCGTGGAGGAGGACGACCAGCGGCCCCTCGCTCGGCCCGGCTTGGACCGTGTGGAGCCGAATGCCGTTGGTCTCGACGTCGACGGATTCGGCGTCGACGGATTCGGGAAGCACGGCCGCATCGAGGCGCTCGGACATACGGGAACCGACGACGGGGAGGAACAAATAGCTGTATCAGACGTCGAAGAGGGTCTCGGCGTCGAGCCGCTGTTTCTCGTAGAAGCCACGGCCCTTGAGCCGTGGGACGTCGTGTCGGTGGAGGGTTTCGGCATCGAGATCGTAAATCAGCGGGAAGACGCTCGTCCGCCGGTCGGCGACGGTGTACTCCTCGGTGGCGAACTCGACGAGCGAATCGTCGGGGTCGGCGACGGGGAAGACGACGTAGCCGAAGCGGTTCTGCATCGAGCCGGGGTCGGCCGGCGACCAGTCGGTCAGCATCCCGCGGAACGATTCGGCGGTGTCGGCGACGACCGACGCGTCGACCGCGGCGTCGTCGGCAATGGTGACGAAGACGTCGGTGACACCGATCGTCGGGTCCTCGGTGCGGTCGTGCCAGACCGGCTCGAAGTCGGTGACCGGCCCGGCATCGAACGGTTCGGATTTCAGAAGCTGAGCCATCATTATTTTTTTCTTTAATTGTAGCCTGGTAGTGGCCGCTCTCTGACTGAGCCTGCCAGGTGAAAGAGCTGTCACTTTCAAATATTTTGTCACCAAGTTCTATTTGATACATCTGTCCTTTATCTTCATCTGCAATTGAAAATTTAATTTCCTCTCGCGGCATCACAAAAACACTAAAAGTTTTAAGCGGTATTTTTAAACCATCATAAACTATAGAAAAATTTGCATGTTCATTCGAAAATGCAGCAGGAGTAAAAGAAAAACTAAAAATCAATAATATAAGTAAAAATATTGTTAAATGTGATATTTTTTTCATCTGTTATTTTTTGCTCCTTTAAATTTATTATTTTAAATAA
>JAWOEO010000076.1:0-3545 GCA_046482755.1 Halohasta sp.
AAATGTAAGTGTAGAAATAGATGAAGACCAGAAGAAGACACTTTAGCTGAACAGGCTGCAGAAGAAGATGCTGCAGAGACTATCTCTGAAACAGAAGAAAGTGTAACAGAAGATGAGGCTGCTTCGGGAAAAGAGCCCAGCGCGGGCGTGCTGTCGATGGCCAACTCCGGGACCGATACCAACGGCTCGCAGTTCTTCATCACGCTGACCGCGACCCCACATCTCGACGACCGACATTCGGTGTTCGGAGCTGTCAGCGAAGGGATGAGTGTCGTTCGTGAGATCGGTAGCGTCGAGACTGATGAGAACGATCGGCCGGTCGACCCAGTGGCTCTCGAATCCGTGTCGGTCGGCGAATAAAAGCGAGAAAATCGAAAGTCAGTCGACGGTTTAGTCGGCGGTCGCTTCGACGGCTTCGCCCTCGTCGTCGACGTAGTACGAGTCGATGAAGTCCTCGTCGATCCGGTTGAGTTCCGCTTTCGGCAGCTCGCTGAGGAGTTCCCAGCCGATATCGAGGGTGTCTTCGAGCGAGCGATTGGTCTGGAAGCCCTGATCGATGAACTCGGTCTCGAAGTCCTCGGCGAAGTCGAGATACTTGTTATCCCGCTCGCTGAGTGCTTCCCGACCGACAATGTTCACCAGATCCCGAAGGTTCTCACCCTCGGCGTAGGCGGCGTACATCTGGTTGGCGACATCGCCGTGGTCCTCACGCGTGAGGCCCTCGCCAATGCCGTCGTCCATCAGCCGCGAGAGGCTGGGCAGGACGTTAAAGGGCGGCTGGACACCCTGACTGTTGAGGTCGCGGTCGACGTAGATCTGGCCCTCCGTGATGTACCCCGTCAGATCGGGGATCGGGTGGGTGTCGTCGTCGCCGGGCATCGTGAGGATCGGGATCTGGGTGACCGAGCCGTCACGGCCCTGAATCCGACCCGCACGCTCATAGAGCGTCGCCAGGTCAGTGTACATGTACCCGGGGTAGCCACGTCGACCCGGCACCTCTTCGCGGGCGGCACCGATCTCTCGGAGCGCCTCACAGTAGTTGGTCATGTCCGTGAGGATCACCAGCACGTGGTAATCCTTCTCGAAGGCGAGGTATTCGGCGGTCGTCAGTGCGAGTCGCGGGGTGAGCGTCCGCTCGACTGCGGGGTCGTCCGCGAGGTTGGCGAAGACCACGGATCGTTCGAGTGCGCCGGTGCGCTCGAAGTCGTCCATGAACTCGTTGGCCTCCTCCTGGGTGATCCCCATCGCACCGAAGACCACGGCGAACTCGCTGGCCTCCTCGTCGCCTTCCTCTTCTTCGGGCACGCTCGCCTGCCGGGCGATCTGGAGTGCCAGATCGTTGTGGGGCAGGCCGGATGCCGAGAAGATCGGCAGTTTCTGACCGCGGACGAGTGTGTTCATGCCGTCGATGGCAGAGACACCCGTCTGGATGAATTCTTCCGGATATTCCCGGGAGTAGGGGTTGATCGCTGCGCCGATGATGTCCTCACGGGATTCGGGGACGATCTCGGGGCCGCCGTCGATCGGCTGGCCCGTCCCGTCCATCACCCGACCGAGCAGGTCCTCGGTGACGGGCATCTTCAGCGTCTCGCCGAGGAATCGGACAGAGGCCTCGCGGTCGATCCCGCTGGTTCCCTCGAAGACCTGAATCGCAACGAGGCCGTCGTTGGATTCGAGGACTTGACCGCGCAGGGTGCGGCCGTCGTCGGTCTCGATCTCGACGATCTCGTCGTAGCCGATCGGCTCGTCGACTTCGGCGTAGACGAGCGGCCCGCTGATCTCGTTGATGGTTTGGTACTCTTTCATTAGTACATCCCCCGCAGTTCCTCGGTAATGTCGTCTTTGAGTTCCTCGACGAACTCCTCGTAGTCCTCCTGGACGCCGATCCGGTTGATCTGTGGCGTCGACTCCAGCGAGACGAGGTCTTCGACCGGCACCCCAGCATCGAGTGCGTCGAAGGCCTCGTCGTTGTACGTCTTGATCGCCGTGAGGATGAGGTAGGTCTTCTCCGGCGGACAGAACGTGTCGGTCGGGTGGAACGCGTTCTGCTGGAGGTAGCCCTCACGCAGGTAGCGAGCGACCTCGAGGGTCAGCTGCTGGTCCTCCGGCAGGGCGTCCTTGCCGACCAGCTGAACGATCTCTTGGAGTTCGCTCTCCTCGTCGAGCACGTCGACCGCCCACTGGCGGATCTCCGACCAGTCTTCGGTGACGTTCTGTTCGAACCATGGGTCGAGCTGATCGCGGTACAGCGAATACGACTCGTTCCAGTTGATCGACGGGAAGTGCCGGCGTTCGGCGAGATCCGCGTCCAGTGCCCAGAACGTTTTGACGATCCGCAGGGTGTTCTGGGTGACTGGCTCGGAGAAGTCCCCGCCCGGTGGCGAGACCGCGCCGATCACCGAGACGGAGCCGGTCGAGCCGTTGATGTTCTCGAAGAAGCCCGCGCGCTCGTAGAACTGGCTGAGACGAGCGGCCAGATAGGCCGGGTAGCCCTCCTCGCCGGGCATCTCTTCGAGTCGGGAGGAGATCTCCCGCATGGCCTCGGCCCACCGCGAGGTCGAATCGGCCATCAGCGCCACGTCGTAGCCCATGTCGCGGTAGTACTCCGCGATGGTGATCCCCGTGTAGATACAGGACTCACGCGCCGCGACGGGCATGTTCGAGGTGTTGGCGATAAGCGAGGTCCGGGCCATCAGCGGGTTGCCCGTCTTGGGGTCTTCCAGTTCCGGGAAGTCCTCGATGACCTCGGTCATCTCGTTGCCGCGCTCGCCACAGCCGACGTAGACGACGATGTCCGCGTCGGCCCACTTGGCGAGTTGGTGCTGAGTGACGGTCTTGCCGGACCCGAACGGACCGGGGATCGCGGCGGTCCCGCCTTTGGCGATCGGGAAGAGACCGTCAAGCACGCGCTGGCCCGACACCAGTGGCTTGGTCGGCGTCTTCTTTTCGACGGCCGGTCGGGGTTGTCGGACCGGCCACTCCTGGTGCATCGAGATCTCCTCGCCGGAGTCGAGTTCGATGACCGTCTCCTCGACGGTAAAGGAGCCGGCCTTGGCGTCGACGACCTCGCCGCCCTCGTAGTCCGGCGGCACCATGACCTTGTGTTCGATCGTGACCGTCTCGTCGACGGTCCCGACGACGTCGCCGGCGGCGACCTCGTCGCCAGCCTCGACGGTCGGTTCGAACTCCCATTCCTTCTCGAGGTCGATGCCGGGGGCATCGACACCACGGTCGAGAAAGGCACTATCCATCTTGTCCTCTAGCACGTCGAGTGGGCGCTGGGTGCCGTCGTAGATGGCATCCAGCATCCCGGGTCCGAGGTCGACCGACAGCGGCTCACCCGTGTTTTCGACGGGTTCGCCCGGGCCAACGCCCGAAGTCTCCTCGTAGACCTGAATCGTCGTGATGTTGCCCTCGATCTCGATTACCTCGCCCATCAGCCCTTCGTCGCCGACGTAGACGACGTCGTTCATCCGGGCGTCGAGATCGCGGGCGGTGACGACCGGCCCACTGACGCTTTCGATGACGCCGTTGCCGACGTCCTG
>JAWOEO010000104.1:0-3953 GCA_046482755.1 Halohasta sp.
CGGGGAGACGGTCAAACGGTGGAGTACGCCCGTCTGGCTCGGGACGTTCCTCGTGAGCGCGGGGCTCACCGTCGGCTCGCTGCTGACGGTCGGCCTCAGTTTCCAACTGTAGGCGCACGGGGGTGAATCACCGTGTTTTTGTGTTCACTCCACCCCCCTTGAGACATGACTGACGACGACGGATCTACCGACGAGGAGGAACTCACCTACGCCGACTCGGGCGTCGACATCGAGGCCAGCGAGGCCGCCACCGCCGCGCTGATCGGCGCGACCGGCGACAGCGAGGGCGACTACGCCGGACTGCTCGACATCGGCGACCGATACCTCGCACTCGCCACCGACGGCGTCGGCACCAAGCTGCTTGTCGCCGAAGCCCTCGAAGACTACTCGACGATCGGCATCGACTGCATCGCGATGAACGTCAACGACCTCGTGGCCGCAGGGGTCCGGCCGGTCGCCTTCGTCGACTATCTCGCAATCGACGAACCCGACGAGGACTTCGCCGAACAGGTCGGCGAGGGACTCGCCGCCGGAGCCGAGCAGTCGGCTATCGAACTCGTCGGCGGCGAAACGGCCGTGATGCCCGACGTGATCAAAGGGCTGGATCTCGCCGGTGCCTGCGCCGGACTCGCGGCCAAAGACGCCCTCTTCGAGGGCGAGGCCGAGCCGGGCGACACGCTGGTCGGCTGGGAATCCTCGGGGATTCACTCGAACGGACTCACACTGGCACGGACCGCCGCAACAAAGAACCACGAGTACACCGATTCGTACCCCTACGAGGGCTACGAGACGGTCGGTGAGGCGCTGCTGGAGCCCACCCGGATTTACACCCACCTGCTCGATCCGATGCGCGAGGCCGGTGTTCGCGGGGCAGCCCACATCACCGGCGGCGGCTGGACCAACCTCGAACGCCTCGGCGAGAACCGCTACGTCGTCGACGATCCGTTTGACGCCCAGCCCGTCTTCGACTTTGTGCAGGCGGAGGGCAACGTCTCCGACGAGGAGATGCACACCACGTTCAACATGGGTACCGGCTTCATCGCCGCGGTGGGCGACGAGGCGGCCGCCGATTCGCTGGCCGAGTCGACCGACGGCCGCGTGATCGGCCACGTCGAAGAGGGCGACGGCGTCTCGATCCGCGGGCTCGAACTCTAAGCAAGCGACCGGTAGTCGAGGACTGCCGACGTGTAGGTGGCGAGTAACGAAAAGAAAGCGGCAGGGGTTAGCTCGACGAGGGCGTCATGTTGATGTTGAGGCCCTTCTGGATAACCTGCTGGAACGCCATCGAGCAGAGGAAGTACCAGACGATCCACACTTGGATCGGGCCGAGGATGGCGGTCGTCCAGTCGACGGAGCCGGCCAGCGGGATGACCAGCGACTGGAGTTCGTACTGGGCCTCCGCGCCGCGGTAGCCGACGACCCAGTACATCCAGAGGAACGCTGGGATGGTGAGGAACATGATCCAGACCATCGGGCGGAACTGCTCTTTGAACATGCCGAGCTGGTCGCCCATCATCTCCATCTGTTCCTCCTGGATCTCCTCTAGGGCCTCCTCGTCGCCGCGCTCTTTGGCCGCCTCGCGGCGCTCTTTGACTTCCTCCATCTGCTCGCGGTACTGGCCCATCTTGTCCATATCCATGAGCGCGACCCGCAGCAGCGTCGAGTAGAGGCCGGTGGCGACCGCGATGATCATGACGACCGCATAAAACGGGAGGATGCTCGTTACCGGGCCGAGGAGCACGTCGACGGCGTTGCCGACCGCATTGCGGGCAGGAGCCCACGCGTAGCCGGCGAACATCAGCAGCGTGAACCCGGCTGCGCCCTTGTCCCACGTCGTCCACGACGTGGTCTCGATCTCCTCGTCGTCGCTCGGTTCTTCCAGCCCTGCCTCGATGGCGTCGGGGTCCTCGATGCGGAACCCCGACTCGCCGTCGACGAGGATCCCCTTCTCGATCAGCCGGCCCCACTGGCCGCTGGTGATCGAGTCCCGAACGTCGACCCACTGGACCTCGCCGTCGCTGGCGCTGTCGAGGACGGTCCGAATCGCCGATTTCATCTCGGCGTCCGAGCGGACCATCGACCGGACTTTGCGTTCGATCCTGCTCATTACCGGCCGGTAGGCAACGAGCGGTTAAGAAGGTTGTACTCTCGGCGTGAGCCGTCAGTTAGGCGTCGTCGACGATCTCGGCGATGCGCTCGAAGACCTCGTCGGGGTGGGCCTCGCCGTCGACTTCGACGAGTTCGCCCGTCTCCCGGTAGTGTTCGATCACGGGCTCGGTGTTCTCGTAGTAGGTGTCGAGTCGGTCTTTGACGACGTCTTCGGTGTCGTCGTCCCGCTGGACGAGCCGATCGGCGATCTCATCGTCGTCGGGCATATTGAACTCGGTGTGGTAGATGTCGCCCGTTTCGGGGTCCATCCGGCGGCCGGTGAGTCGGCGAACAAGTTCGTCCTCGCCGACGTCGAGGAAGATCGCCGCCGTGAGGTCGGTTTGTTCGCTGAGGTATTCGGCCTGCGAGAGGTTCCGCGGGTAGCCGTCGAGGACGAAGCCGTCGGCCTCCGAGAGCGCCGCGTCGACGATCTCGTTGACGACCGGATCCGGAACGAGGTCGCCGGCGTCCATGTACTCGCGGGGCGTGCCGTGTTCGGTCTCCATGTCCTTGTTCGCACGGAGCGCGTCGCCGGTGGTGATGTGTTCGATGCCGTACTCTTCGGCCAGCCGCTTGCTCTGGGTACCTTTGCCTGCGCCGGGTGCGCCAAGCAGCAGAATTCGATTGCTCATACCCTCCCTGTCTGTGGCCGGGGTTAAATGCTTGAAGAAACGCCCGCGAACCGACGCGTGTCGACCGCCCGGAGCCGACCTTTTTACATTCGCTGCCGAAGAGGCGTGTATGGATCTCACAGCGTTCGTCGACGACCTCGTGTACGAACCGACCCAGACCGACTCGCCGGGCCTTGATCTGACCGTCGACTCGATCCGTCGGATCACCGAGCCGGGTCGGGTCGACTTCGGCGGGGGCGAACTCGATCCCGCCGAGACCGAGCCGGTCGAAACGCAAAAACGCGATCCCGAGGACGACTACGGCTGGTGGGATCTCGCCGAAGGCATCTATCTGATCGGCTACAACGAGACGCTGACACTCCCCGACGACGTGGGACTCGTCTGTCAGACCAGAGCCGCGGTCCGGGCCCGCGGGGCGTTCCATCCGACGCTCCACCTCGGCAGCGAGTCGACGCTGGAATCGGTTCCGTTTTCGGTCGGGCCGGGCGGGATCGAGATCAAGGAAAACGCGCGGCTGTCGACGCTACTCCCGAAATAGCGTATAAGTAGGACCTGACTAAAGCACTGGCTCTTTGAGTAGGCGGTGTCTACCGGCCGTATGACCCGATTCGATGCCGACACCCCGACCGACCGCCGGCGGCTGTTCGCCGAGGCGATCACCGCCCACCGCGAGCGGGGCAGCGAGTTCCTCACTATCGAACCCGACACGCTCCCGTCCGAGTCGACTGAGGACCTCACACCGTGGATCCAGTTCAGCGACACCACGGTGTCGATGGACTGTACCGACGCCGAGTTGGACCGACTGAAGGGACTGCTCGACGAGTATCCCGAGTTCCGAGCCGAGAGCCTCGAGAGCCCGGAAACGGCCGAGGGGACCCACGCCAAAATCACGGCGCGGTCGGATCCCAACCGGCTGGCGATGTTCGTCGACGAGGCGTTCCAGGCGGTCTACGGCTACGACGCCGACTACACCGCGTGGGTCGTGGCGATCTGAGGCGCTGCCCCGAACCCCACCTGTTTTGCTGTCTGCCCTTCCATCGATCGTATGGCACTCCCGCCGGTCGGACTGGGCACGATGGGCATCGAGAAACCGTCGACGATCACCACGGCGCTGGCGGTGGGGTACCGACACGTCGATACGGCCCAAATTTACGACAACGAGGCCGTCGTCGG